>JBFEPB010000193.1:0-3938 GCA_041550295.1 bacterium
CCCGCCATCTGCAGTCCAGTTAGATATTGGACCACGATTTCACCGTCGCCAGTAGGAGTGGGATAGTGTGCTGGATCGTACAGAATGATCTCGAAGGTTTCAGGATAGAGTCCTGTGACACCGTGACCGACCATGAAATACTCAATGATGAACCGGTTGTTGGTTGCATCACTAAAATAATAGATATCAGCCGGTTGACCTGCGAAACCAGGCTGCAGGAAGTCCCACATGCCCGCAACCATTCCTGGCGGACCATCTGGATCCGGGATACCCGAATTCGAAGCATCAGTTGAAGTGGTGGAATCCATGGCGATCCAGCCATTAGAGCAGATCGAAATCCGCTGGTAATCGACGCCGTAATAGCGGAACGTGAACGGTAGGTTTACGACAACCGTTTGATTGAGTCCCAGATCCAGGGATACTCCGGGATTGGCGCTCTGGGTTGAATCGATTGCCACCCAGTCAAAGGCGGGACATTCAGCATACGGACCGTTCGAATAGTAAGCGTAGTAGTAGCCAGTGTCAGTGGGAGGCATTTGCCCGATGAGCAGCGCAAAATCCAAAGTGTCCACGTAAATATTGGATTGGACAATTAGCGAAAAATCAATCGATGTGCCAAATGGAATGGAGGCACTAGCGTATACAGTAAAGGGATCAGCCGCGTTGGAGGCAGTATCACCCACTTGCATAGTGCCAAAACCGCCACTATTATCGATGATGTCGATACTCGATGAAGTGGTTGTGAGTGTGGCACTTACGTTATCTGCGGGTTCAGCGCCTTCGTTTGTTACAGTCAGGACTAAGTCAGCTGTTTCGGTTGGGTCGAGAATCCCGTTAGGCCAAATCTCATTTTGAATCGTAGCATATTGATATGTTAACTCTGGCGCATACACGATGAGTTCGTCATGACAAGTCCAAATGCTGTCATTAACGTCATGAAACTCGAAGTTGAGATCAATCACGTGGTTGTTACGGCAATTGCCGGCCACTGAGAAACCATAATCAGGGGTTGAACGTACGGAATCAAGTTCGGCAATGTTCCCGTACCAACTGGAATCAACGGTTGCTGTGACAACAGGGTCTGTCAGGTTCAACAGCCCGAATACCGATTGTACTGTCTGAGTGCCTACATTCTTAGCATACACGCCGTAGCTGATTGTTTCACCTGGATTGATTCGACCATTAGTACCCAGGCCACCCAAGATCGTCGTGCCTGTAACTACGTATCCATAGTTGGTCGGTACGGTTGGTACATCTGTCTCATAGCGATAGTGATTGTATTTGGTTACCGTGACTTTAACCGTGGTACCTACGGACTGGGGAACGATGGGAATACTGACCGGCGAACCCGTACCCTCGGCAACACCAATGATTTCACCATCTACGGTCAGAGCAATGAGTGAACTATCGTTAGCCGCGACCTGAAAAGATGTTGCTCCGGCAACGACTCTCGGCTCGTGAATCACTTCTAAGGCGACAGGCATTTCAGAATAAAGCACGCTGAAAGCGTCGCTATGGTGATGGAACAGATGGTAGGTGACGGTCTTGCTGCTGGTGTTGTACGGCCAGTTCGACTGCTGGAGGAAGTACTTACCTGAGGTCATTGCCATGCAGGGCATGAGATTAGAATAGCCGGTCGTTAGCTGCGGTCCCATCAATGGGTAGCCGGGCATAAATTCTGGCCAGAGGCAATCATACATGCCCCATGCATAAGCATCATTGACAAAGGAGTAGCTCGTCTCGGTCGGCGAATTCACGCCGAGCGCACCGTATTGAATCCGGTGGAATTTTTCGGTAAAGCATTCATAGGAAAGCGTGTATTGGCCGGTGTTGCAGTTGGTTGAATAGACGAACGGGAACATGCTGTTTGAGAGGCCTTCTAACTGACTCGTAGTATAGTGTGGTTCAGCCCACCCACTGCCATCCGAATACCCGTGGTCACGGTGCTGCACCAGGAATGCACCCGAATTGATCGCGCTGTTAATGCCCGTGGAAGTACCCCCGCTCCACCATGAATAATCGTAGGGGTTGGTCATTGAGGGCAGCCAGCCGAGATTGTAGAAATAGGTGACTACGGCGTTCGTGTTAGGGGCACTTGACCATGGGCCGCCGACCGTTGGCGTGCCGCTGTACACTTGATATTCACGTGCGGGATTCTTGCCGAGGCCGTTGACCAAGAAGCCGCGGACGACCTCGAGACAGAGCTGGAACCACCGTTCGGTCTGCCATGCCCCGGCCACCAGGGGTTCATCGTAGAAATTAGCTGTCGTGTATGGATTACGTTCATACCCAAGGAATTTGTTTATCATGATGCTGAGTTGAGCTTCATTCTGGGCACAGATACGGGCATGATGCAGGTCCGGCAGATTGTCGCTGTTGATGTCGGCATAGATATTGTCCGATGCACAATAACTGTTATAGAACGGTGAAATAACGCCGTATGTGCGACCCGTAGTCGGGTAGTCTGATAAGATCAAGAACGCAACAGGAGCCGGGTTCCAGGTACTGTAAGCCGTGTTTATGAAATTCTCAATCGCAGTGGCAGTGGTTCCGCCGATCTCGGTCAATGTAAAAACCTCGCAGGATATGCCCTGCAACTTACGCCAGTTCTTGATCGTGTCAGCCCATGCTTCAAAAACCGCGTCATCCGGGACAATGATGATATATTCCCAGCCATCACGGCCTTGCACACGCTCGGATGAATAGAAATTTATTTTGGGCAACGAGCCGTAGTTGATTAGGTGACCCTGCAGGATCGGTTCCCAATAGCGGCTGCGCAGTCGATCGTCACCAAAATGCCCATTGCCGCCTATAAAATCGACCCTGACACGTAAATCCTTATAGACAATCAATTCCTTTGTTATTGGATTATACTGGAGTGGTGCGATACCCAGTGTGACAACGTCCACACCCCTTATTTTGCTAGGCGGGGAGAGGACTGCTGGAGCCTCTGGGTAATATGCGTTGCGACCGTAAATAGCCATGTCTTTGGCAAATCGTAGCGGAGAATCGTCGCTTCCCAGGGGGATATTAGGCGCTGGCGCGACTTCGACGTTGCGATAGATCTCAGTACGTGAATTCAGAATGGTCAATCGCGCCTGGGCACCTTGGGGGATTGCGATATAACGACCAGTGCTGGGTAGATTCGGCGCACCTTCCTCATTGAAAAGAAAGATCCCGGGTACACTGTAATTTTTCATGGCGATGCCGTCAACATCGATGTCCTCGATCACCATTTCATGAAGACTGAACACAATCTCCATGCCAGCCTGCGTTTCAGACACCACATTGAATTGAGGATACTCACCCCAACTGTCCTCAAACCTTACTGTCTGAACCGCGAAACTCACGGCAATCATCAAAACCAATGACAATAGCAGTTTCTGCATCTTACCTCCTTAGACCTAATGGTTATTGGGTCTGATTGAGACGATGGAAAACCATACGCACCCCCAATCCAGAACCCCGTTTTTCAAGAAATACAATATTTCTGACTAACTTCCTTGCCCGAAATGGACAGGAACAAAGCTCCAAAATCCACCTGATATAGATGATATCATTGTACTTGTTCAGATTGATTTGTCAACCAAAAGTTACGCTGCGCTGAGAAAAGGTGAATCAGAGAGCCGGAGAACCAGAACGGTATTAACGATAATAACGATCTAAACGTTATTCTTATATCAAGCATCGAGTATCAAGTAACCAGGATCTACTTTATAATGTTATTAACGATCGTAACGTTCCTAGCGTATCCTCGTTTCCAGCATCCCAGCCCCAACCTGTTTTCCATGTTTAGTTATCTCAAGAGTATCGCTTTCTGCACGCTGGCATGGTCGGCCGACTCGAATTTCACGAAATAAACACCGGCCGGCACCGCACGACCCTGCTCATCGCTACCATCCCACGACACCGTATAATAACCCGGCTCAATCAGCTCC
>JBFEPB010000194.1:0-3932 GCA_041550295.1 bacterium
ATGTCCGAAATTGTCGTCCACCAGTTTGAAAAAATCAATATCCAAAAATATCAGCGAAATCTTTCCGCTTCCGGCCTTTCTCTCAATCAGGAAATCGTCCAGGAACTGATTGCAGTAACGGGTATTGTACAACTGCGTGAGGTCATCGATCAACGTTGCCTGTTCCATTTTCCGGTATAGATTTGACTTCTCGAGGGCGATGGTCAGATGAGCAGCAATGCTCTCGAAGATCTCAAAATCATCCTGAGTGAAAGATCCGCCTCCGACCTTGTTGACGACTTCAACAACGCCGATCACCCGGTCGCGGCTCTTCATCGGCACACAGAGAATCGATTTTGTCGTGAACTTGGTTCTCTGATCCATACCGGAATAGAACCTCGGGTCCTTTGATACATCCGGTACCATCAACGACTTGCCATAGCGGGCGACCCAGCCCGCAACCCCCTGACCGACCTTAAGCCTCATGCCAAGCAGCTTCTTCCCTGCTTTGCCAGAGGCCGCTTCGAATGTCAGTTCATTCGTTTTTTCGTTCAGCAATATGACCGATCCGCCTTCCGCGTCTACGAGATCCGCGGCTTTTGCCATTATCGCGCTCAGGATCTCCTTGGGCTTGAGCGAAGAGTTGATCGCTTGAACAACTTCACAGAGCGTTTGTAAGACTTTAACCTTCCTCTTGAGCGACATCACGGTCTTACGGTTATAGATTATCTCGTCCCGCCGCAGGATAGCTTTTTCAACTACTTTCTGAAGGAAATCAGCCCGGTAGGGGCGAAGCAACAATCCTGTCACGCCGGCAAAAATCGCTTTTTCTAAATTCATCACCTCATTTCGGTCGGCGACGATTATAATCGGCGCTTCCTCCTGCAGTTTTCTTAGCTGGTCCAGTATGGTCAACGCAGCAACGTCGAGTATGAAGATATCACTTTTCTTCAGCCGCGCGACCTTACGCAGATCGGCGATGTTGGTTATGTTCGTACTGGTCAATCCGAGCTCACGGAGATTTCTTGAGAGCGTGGCGAGCCTGAGACGGTCCTGATCGAATACGATTACTTCCATCAAAGAGTTAAGACTTCATACAACATCTTAATTCTCTTATTGTCCAGATCATAGACGTTATTTCGCTCATCAATAATGATGTCATCGATACGGGCATCCACTATCGCCTTGTTCTTGTTTAACTCGGCGAGCAGGTGCACACCCTTGGGCATTACCGATACCTTAAGATCCGAGAATATATAACCGTGTGTCGTTTTACGGAGCTCCTTCAGGCGTTTACCGTACTTTTCAAAATCCTGCTCCTCGATCGGATACTCAAAGCTGTCCGCGTTGATGAGCAGATTAGTCAGGGTCGGCAAGTCGCATATGATAACAGACCGACCTGGCTGTCTCTCTCTGGAGTAAAGATTTGCGTCGGCCAGAATAGGGCCAACGAGGTCTGGGTCGCCATAGGAATTAGGTGCAAAGATCACATCCTGATCAGGTACGCCCGAAGCTATACCCACACCGATACGGAAGAGGCTCTTGAATTCAGGCGGCAGCAGAGCATACGTTATACCGTCCAGTTCGAGCGTGCGCTCTGCGACATCTTCGAACCATTCCCGGTAATGAACGAAATTCGCCCGAACAAATTCCTCGGCCCTCTGCACGATATCTCGGGCACACAGGATCGCCCGCTTTGCCGCATCCGTGGCCGGAATGATATCACATTCTCCACCCGAGCATATCGAATAACGTAGCTTCGTTCCTTTCCCGGTGACTGATTCTGTATAGAGATAGTCATACAGTGAGCCTGAATTCTCGGAAAACCAGACCAGCCCGCCATCACCAGTGTCCTTGAGCAGAAAGCCACCGTATCTCTTCACCACCTGGGCCATTTCCTTGGCGAATTTGTGTTTTATTCTCTGTTCCTTGACTGCATCGTTCAACTTGATACCCATGTAAGAAGAACCCCTTATATCATACACCAATATCGTAACGCATTTTCTGTATCGACCCACGTAATCCACGATCTCGCGCGGCTGCTCAACAACTTTTTCTTGCAGCTGCATGACATTTTCGCCGCTCAGAAAAACCGTCTTCAAGTTGGCAAGATCGGTGGTCAACCTCGGTGCCTCGTTCTCGGCTGGCGGCAGGCAGCTGACGAGATTAAGTAAGCACTGACCCATGTAGTCAGGTATGACCGTCTTCTTCATGAAAGAATTGTACGCATCGAACAGTCTGTCAAATTCGAGCTCTACGGAAATGAGCCCTCGTTTCTCGAACTTCCTGAGTGTGGATACACTTCGGCTCTTCCTACGGTACATTTCCTCAAATTCCTGGGTCACTGTTTTCACAAAGTTCTTGTTTTCATCCTTTGTCAAAGGCCCGAATTTGTACATGAAAATGTATTCCTCAAAGATCTCGTTTATCGGTTTCGTTACCTCAAGCGATCTGGTTTCCGCATAATGCTTGAGGTCTTCCTCGTGCTTCAGGTTATCGAGGATCTCCTGCTTCTTCCTTTGGTAATCCTTAAGATGATATATGTTGCCGAGGAACATACGGTCGAGTCTCGAGAAGAGATTCGATACCTTCTGCGTTATCACATTGGTATCAGCATCCTGCGTAACATCCTTCTCGATGATCTCGTGCAACCCCTTATTTGTTTCCAGAAACAGACCCTCGAGCTGTTCCTTTATCCGGAACGAATAAAGGTCAATTGTCTTGAGTTCCTCCTCCAGTTTGCTTTTGACGTCACGCAGAACAGCGGTTACCTTCCTCACCAACCTGGCGAGCGAGGTTGGTGAAAGATAGTTCAGATAGATCTTCGGGATCTTGCTTATGGCATCCCTCATGCTACTGAGTCCGAGGCGTTCGACATCAGCGAGCATATCAGGCAGCAGATTTTCTACACGGACGCCCATAATGCTCCGGTGTATGGAGAGAAATATATCTGGCGCCAATGAAACCTGCTGCAACTCCTTACTGTATTCATTCAGCTGGCGCCGGCCCGTGGCCTGTTCGACGAGGGTGACGACGTCCTCAGGGCATTTCTCGACCAATGCTTCAGGGATGGGCATGCCCCTCTTCTTATGTCCTATGAACAGGGGCAATTCATAACCCTCATATTCAGCGAGTTTGTGCCCCAGTTCGATGATGAAATTGTCACGGTTCTGGAAAACCTTTATCACTCCCTTCGGAATCCCCAGACACGCTAGACCATGCTCGATCGCTTCAAGATTCTCCCGGAACCTTTGCTCGCTCACAAATCGTTGCGCGACCATGTTGTAGTAGTTGCTCTGTTCTTCGATGTAATCCTGGATCCTGCTCACCTTATGCGTGTTCATTGCCAGGCCTCCGTGTATATTTCAAAAAGCAATTTAGATCTTTCCACCTTCTCAAGCTGGATATCGCTGCTTTCGTTTATTACAATATCGTTGTCATCCAGTACGATCTTCAGGTTCTCCGAATCACCCATCTCCCGGCCGAACTTGGCGGCGAATATCTTATGCAGGTCAAGAATGAACCCCTTGCGCGTGGCTCTCTGCTTGATCCAATACTCAAGCCCCTGCTGGATGTTTAACTGCACAGGGTCGATACGCAGGCCCGCTTCGCTCAGGAAGGAAAACCGCTCAATCTTGAGGAGGACGTTATATACTGTCGCGTCGTCGCAGATAACGGTGGATTTACCCTTTGCTTTAACCGTAGAATACAGATTTGCCTCCCTGACCAGCATGCCAGTCAGGTCGTGCTCACCAAAAGCATTTCTTTCCAAATATAACTCGCGGGGATAATACCCGGACGCAATGCCGATGCCCACTTGAAAGATCGACTGATACGAAGGCGGCAGTTTTGCATAGGTCGCACCCTCGAAATTGATCTCGCGCTCTTCTGCTTCGCGAAACCAATCATGATAACGGTGAATATTTCTCTGCACGAACAGCCGCGCTTCCTGG
>JBFEPB010000195.1:0-3930 GCA_041550295.1 bacterium
ACTCGACGCGATAAAGCGACTGGGAATAAAATCACCGTTGATCGAAGCCGGTTTCGAAAAGAAAGATATCCGGAAGGCAGCACGCGGCCGCGGACTGCCGAATTGGAACAAACCCAGCATGGCGTGTCTTGCCTCTCGCATACCCTATGGTCAGACGATCACTGTTGAACGGCTACGACGCATAGAAAAAGCTGAGGCGTACATCAGACGACTCGGATTTCCCCAAGTCCGGGTCCGCGACCACTACCCCATCGCCCGCATTGAAGTCAATCCAGGCGAATTCAAGAAATTGCTCAATCATCGTCAGAACATCACACGTTACCTTTACAGACTTCATTATTTATATGTGACATTGGACCTGAACGGCTACCACACGGGCAGTCTTAATCGCTGATGTCAAGAAGCCTTAAAGAGCTGACAATATCCGTATTCAAAGTAGGCTTATTCGGCTTTGGTGGCGGGCTGGGCATGCTGGCCCTGCTGCGTGCCGAGTGCGTCAATAAGAAAAAATTCGTCTCTGACGAAGAACTCGGTACAGCCGTCGCTCTGGGGCAAATGCTTCCTGGCCCATTCATATCGAATTACTGCGAGTATATAGGATATCATTTGTTCGGAGTACGGGGTGCACTCGCTGCAGGGGCTGCGTTAATCCTACCCTCCTTTGTTATTATGATAGTCCTTTCATGGTTCTATCTAACCTACAGTACGCTTCCTGGCATCACCCTCATATTCAAAGGAATCGGCGCCGTGATCACCTCAATCATAGTGTGGGCTTCGTATGGAATGGGCAGAGTACTCATCAAGAACGTCAAGGGCGTGATAATATTCTTTTTCGCTCTCGGACTTTTTCTTCTCAAGTTCGACCCGATTCTCACTGTCATCATCAGCGGATTGTTAGGTGTTGCCTTCGAGCACACAAGATTGACTCGCCGCATCATGCTCGCAGTGCCGCTCCTCCTTTTTGATCTTCGAAGAGCCGCCGAGCTATTTGGTATTTTCGCGAAGATCGGGGCGGTGATTTTCGGTGGCGGTTACGGGGCGATACCGTTTATCCAGAACGAAGTCTGTTCGGTCCGCAACTGGCTTTCGGCAAGAGAGTTTATCGACGCCGTCGCCCTGGGACAGATGACTCCTGGCCCCGTGGCAATAACGGCGACGTTTGTCGGCTTCAAAGTCATGGGGATACCGGGCGCCTTCATCGCTACGCTAGGTATGTTTCTACCGTCCTTCATCATGCTGATGATCATGGTACACATCTACAGAAAAATACAACATAATCTGTATGTTATCTCGTTTTTCAACGGCATCAAATCCGCCGTTGTGGCCATCCTGCTTTCCACAGGAGTACATTTCGCGTTGATAAACTGGCAGCAGCCAGCCTATGCCGTGTTCGGGGTAAGCACCCTGTTCTTACTTTTATTCCTAAAGATCGAACCGATAGTGCTCATAATCGTTGGTGCCGTCTTTAGCATTATCGCTCGATAGACGTAGTATTAATCCTGTCGACTCTGCTCCAGAACTCAAAAGTGGATTACTACAAAATGAAGTCTACGTGCTCGCTGCGTAAATTCACTCAGTTCCAACCAGACGGAACTCAGCAACCGCGCTACGCTCCTTGCCGCTCAGGAGATCCTTGACTTTCATAACGATCATATAGCTTCCTGGCACCAGATCCATCGGATGATACTCAGCGCCGAGGTATGCGGTGTTACCAGGCTCGATCCAATCCTTGATCATTACGTCCACCACTTCCTGGCGCATTTTTTCCTTGTTGTATACTTCGTAGGTTGTTCGGACCCGGTACATACCATCCTTTGTCTCCAAATTATATGCTTCTGAATATAGATAAAACGGCATGTGCACCGGCAAGACTGTGTTGAGAAGGGGAATCGTCCGACCAACCGGCTTTTCGAATTTTTCGTGCGTGAAGGTGTGGTCGATCAAACGGGCCGGTATCAAATCGCTGATTTCCTTTACGTCATCCTGGTATTCGACGAGGTTCACATTGAATTCTTTCCTGCCTATCCTTCTGTTCTTCAAGTCAGATAATGCAATCTCAACACGATATTCCTCGGGTTTGAGCCAGAGATTGATCTCATCGACGAACAAACCCGCATCTCCTTGCTCTGGCCTCAGTATATGCCTTGAGTGATAGATAATGCTATCCCTGCGGTTGAAGACCTGTATCTCTCTGAAAAATTCGTAATCAGAGGTATTTTCGACTTCAACCCCGGCGTATATTTCCAGTCGCGTCAGGTTCTTTTGTTGCCGGAAACGGCCATATGAAATACTAAAATCAAGCGGCTCCGCCGTCGCCAAATCAACACTTGTATCCGAAGCGACCTCCTTCAAGTGGGACACGATCACCCGTTCACCGAATGTTGACTGCGCCATGAGTTGAAAGGCCCGCGCAACACGAACGAAGTCATACATCAAACCTTCGCTTTGATATTTCCAGATCTCTGCAGGATTGACCACGAGCGAAGCGCTCACCCCTATCTTTTTTTCTGGCGTGATGATTTCCCGTCTCGTTGGCTCGCCATACTTAACGTATATCGGTATCCGGTCATCACTCAGTGGCGCGTTTCTGCCGAATTGCCTGAATGCGTATTGACTGCGTTCTTCAAAGATCTGGCGTTCCTCATCCCTGCCCGCCCAATATTCGTCATAGAACACAGTCCTTTCCCTGGCCGACCCCAGGTTAAGGTATTGCTCCGCAACAACTGTATCCACCCCTTTCAGGCCAAGGTACGTCACCCTCTCACCTTCGAGCAATCGATAGTACCTTGCCGCGAATATGTTACCGGCACAGTACACGGCGAAGAAACTGATCAACACCGTCAGCAGAACCAAACATTTTCTCCTTTTCATATGATCTCCCTTCTCACTCAATGCTCTCCAAATCCTCATACCAATCATAGGTACCAGGTGCAATATCGGACAACCAATCCTCCTCTCTTGTCCCGTCCCTGAAACCGCTCTGAAGTATCTGTTCTATCTCACCCGGCTTCAAAACCCTGATGAGCCTCGGATTATTGTCATTCATGACGTCACAGAAAAAATAATCCCTCTTCCCGTAATAGCGCCAAACCTCAAACGGTCTCGACCACGTTGCGATGGGAATAGTCTCTTTTTCGTCGGGCGGACCCAGCAAAATATACAGACGACCCCGTTCTGAATCCCGGCCAAGCAATTTTCCGGTGGAAAAGCGGTGGTCGGCCTCTCGCATCGATTTCTCAAAGCCGGCATAATCATGTTTAGACCAAAATTCCTTCAAATACACTTTCTGCTGAATGTCACTCAAGTTCTGGAATTTTCTGTATGCGCTGGCACTGACGAGATACTGGATGAGTCTATGAAACTCACCCTTCACATAATCACCGGTTGTTTTCACCTTAAAGTTGACGGTCCGTGCTACGCTCGATTGTGACGACGGGTCTGTAACGGATACGCCGTAAACGTACTCACCGTCAGCTAATCGTAATAGATCCATGCTGTGCGTATCAATCTGAGCATAATCATATTTCAACAATCTATCCTTTTGTTCAGCAATTAACGCCCCTTCGCCATCACACACCCGGTAGGTCACTTCGTAGTATAGACTGTCCGGCACAAGATCATAGAGTTCCAGGTATGAGAAAAGCGATGAACGATCAGTGAATTCCGCTCCTATGGACGGAAGAAATGGAATGTCGCGGAACAGGAAATTACCATGTCCAAAATAACCGATGATCACATCGCTGCACGAAAGGATCGCAGTATCCGGCGCGATGTCGATCGCGCCTCCGCTGTGTATCCGGCCACTGATGGCATTGATCTCCAGCGCGTATCGAAACCTCCCGCTGTATAGATTCAGGGGGATATAGTCAATAAGAAGCTCTCCGCTATTTCCGTCGCCAGATATTACTCCTTGCGTTCCCTTTATTATCG
>JBFEPB010000196.1:0-3923 GCA_041550295.1 bacterium
ACTGAGCAAGGAGCAGCAAGAGCATCTAATTTCAGTGCCGGTCTTTGCGCGGGTTAGTCCTGAGCAAAATCTAAACTTGATCGCAATTCACCAGGACGTCGGTTCAATCGTCGCCATGACCGGCGACGGAGTCAATGACGCACCCGCGCTCAGGAAAGCCGATATCGGTGTCGCAATGGGCAAGCGGGGCACACAGGTGGCACGAGAAGCCGCAGACATGGTTTTGAAGGACGATGCTTTTTCCACCATTGTCGCAGCCATAGAGCAGGGAAGAGTTATTTTCGCGAATATCAGGAAATTTGTCTTGTATCTCATATCATGCAATGTGAGTGAGGTGATGAGTGTGGCGCTTGCTTCTGCTGTTAATATTCCCCTTCCAATCCTACCTTTGCAAATCCTGTTTCTAAATCTTATCACCGATGTTTTTCCAGCACTCGCTTTGGGTATGGGCGAAGGCGACCCTGGGATAATGAATAAGCCCCCGCGACCATCGGATGAACCAATACTCGGAGCACGGCATTGGTACATGATAAGTGGTTACGGCTTTCTAATTACGGTTGCGGTAATTGGTTCGCTAATGATTGCGCTCCATTTGCTGAAAATGGGAAATGGGCGGGCAGTAACCGTTTCATTTCTAACCCTTGCGTTTGCCCAGCTCTGGCACGTGTTCAACATGCGCGAAGCCGGTTCGAGATGCTTGCACAACGATATCACGAGGAACAAATATATCTGGGGTGCGCTGGCGTTATGCACGGTTTTCCTTGTGATCGCGGTATATACACCTGGGCTCTCCCTTGTTCTTCGCGTCGTAGACCCTGGTCTTGCCGGCTGGGGGTTGGTAATGGGTGCGAGCATGTTCCCACTGATCGTCGGTCAGGTGGCTGTATCATTGCGATTATCGGTCATCGCGGGGCAATTGTGAAATCCATTCAACAATGGTTAGGTAAGAATGGGTAATGATGCACAACAGGTCACATAGAAACAAGGAGTAGAAGATGTATGGAAGATCAATAAGGCTATTTAATCTCTTCGGATTTCAAGTGAAGATCGACGTGAGCTGGTTTATTCTGGCAGCACTGATTATTTGGTCTCTGGCCGTTGGGCTATTCCCTTACTACTACAAAGATCTTTCTGCGACTACCTATTGGTGGATGGCGATACTGGGTGCGATTGGACTATTTGCATCCATCATCGCGCATGAATTCATGCATTCGCTGGTTGCGCGTAATTCGGGGTTGCCAATCAGGGGCATCACCTTGTTCGTATTCGGCGGCGTGGCACACATGGAACAGGAACCGCCGAGTGCAAAGGCCGAATTCTGGATGGCAGCGGCTGGTCCGGCAACGAGTGTGGCTATTGGTTCGATTTTCTACGGTTTGCGTATCATCGCCAAATCGCTTGGCTGGCCAACTCCTGTGGTCGGCATAATCGCCTATCTGGCATTCATTAACTGGATCCTCGCCGTCTTCAATCTCCTGCCTGCGTTTCCACTGGATGGCGGTCGTATTCTGCGCGCAATCTTGTGGAGTTGGAGGAAGAATATCCGATGGGCAACTCGCGTGGCGTCGCGCATCGGTTCATTTTTCGGTATTCTCTTGATTGTCTATGGTATCCTGCAATTCTTCTCCGGGAATTTCATTGGTGGAGTGTGGGTATTCGTCATCGGAATGTTTTTACAAGGGGCTTCGCGGATGTCCTACCGACAGTTGCTCACACGACAGGCGCTGGAAGGTGAACATGTTAGGCGGTTTATGAAGCAGAACCCGATCACCGTGTCATCTTCGATATCGCTGAGTGAATTGGTTGAAGAATATGTGTATGAATATCATTTTAAAATGTTTCCGGTAGTGGACAACAATGTATTACGGGACTGTGTTACAACACAGCAACTGAAGGAAGTTCCTAAGCACGAATGGGCAACCAAGAAAGTGCTGGATATAGCGAATTCGTGTACCACCGAAAACACGATAGGCCCCGATGCTGACGCAGTGAAGGCATTGGCGACTATGAACCGGACCGGCAATACCAGGTTACTGGTTGTGGAGGACAACAAGCTGGTCGGCGTTCTTACACTCAAGGATATTATGAGGTTCCTATCGGTAAAATTGGATCTGATGGACTATAAACAGTGAGATGATAATAGATGTATGTCTACGTCATACATGGCTGTCCATTACATTATGCGAAGCAGAGTTCGTAAATAGAGAATTACAGCGCTTCAACAAAGTACAACTCTTATTCTCACAGGACCTGCGATCTTACTCAGATTTGAGTAATTGAATCCTGGCTAGCTAGACGATTGAGATTTCAATAGAAGCTCAGTCATTAGTCGTCAGAAAAGCATCCCGTGTGATACAGCGTGTCACAAGACTCATAAGAGACGAAATACAGGTCAAAATGGCTCAGTGATGTTTCGTCAAAGTCGTTGGCGCGGTTAAAAGCGATCGCCCAGGCATTTTGATCTTGATACATGCACTTTTCTGCGTAGCACGGTATCCGGTGCGGCCGTTCGTCCCATTCCGCGTAAGTTGCCCTGATACAGTTATATAACACCAGGGGGTCTTCTCCGATATCGTCGGCTTTTTCCTGCATCCGATCGATCAGTTCATCTCTTAAATCAATCGAAAGATCCGCGCCAGAATAGTTTTCCGCGAAAACTCCATGAATCTCCGTGAACGGTACATTCTCGGGATCAGATGTATAATCCGTGTTTGTAACGACCACAACCGGGTCGCATTCAGGTGTCGACGTGCAGCCGGCCAAAATCACCGCGACGCCCAGCATGACTGCGCAAAAATGCTTTCTCTTCATTCAGTACCTCCCTTTTATCTTAATCTCTTCCTCACCTAACATGATAAATGCCCTTATCACTATGCACTCACATGAAGTGTCACAATTGGATAGGCAACATTTCTCACCGAAGTACATTGCTGTATCTGGGAGTGTAAAGAATTGTCTGAAGGTGCAAACTGGGGCAGGAGTGCCGGATTACATATACTTCCTGTATGCAAGTAACTTGTTGAAGAAATATGTGAGTGTAGTTGGTAATTCTTCGATCATGCAGTTGTGAAGGTAGCCACAGGTGCAGCCAGGGCATTCCATTCTGAACATCTGCCGGGTACGTTCTTTATACAAGGCACTGTCGATGATGTCATTCAGGTTGTCATTTTGCATATTACCCACTGGTTCCAACACAATACATCCTGGGTAGACATTCATGAATGAGTCTACATATAGTCTGTAGTAACCCAGGAAACAGTGTGCGTAGCGGGTTTTTTCCTTCAGGTATTTTTTCGCATATTTCAGCGATGTAGGATCGAGTATGAATGCTTCTGACGTTTTCTTCGTTGTCTCATGGAGGAATGCAAAATTGCGGTCAACTTTGTCAGGATCAGTCACAAATAGTTCTGAAAGATCGATTGAACGGGCACAGGTAGTATTATTGTCCAGCAAATTGAAATTCCAGTGTGTGCCGAGCTTTTTTGCCAGTCCAACCAATTGAGGAATCTGGTCTATATTCGATTGCATGATCGTAGTTCCGATATTGCACACACACTTGCTGTGTTCATTTTCCTTAATCAATTCGCGAAGCTTCTTGATCCCGCTGACTGCTCTTTCAAAATCTCCGGGTATCCCCCTGATTTTGTCATTTGTCTCGCCAATGCCATCAATCGATACTGAGACGTGGTCGATGCCATTTTCTACGAGTATGTGCGCTTTCTTTTCGAGCAGCAATCCGTTGGTTGTCAGATATACCTTTCCACCGACTATTTCTTTTGCCATTTTGATGATTTCTCCGATATCTTTTCTTATGAGAGGCTCGGCACCGTTGATGCCGACGACCCTTATGCCTATTTCCTTGAATTGCTGGAAGATATTTTCGATTTGTGCAGTTGTTAGATCATGCTGTGCATAATTTCCGC
>JBFEPB010000197.1:0-3919 GCA_041550295.1 bacterium
TATTTTGTGATTCTTGATGTGGCTGGTGAGCAGGTGACGCAGTCGCTGGTCGTTGTCCGGTAACGGACTGATCTTATTTTGAGCAAGGGCGGGCCACAAGCCCGCCCTTTTTTATTGACGAATTGATCGTTTGCAGAACGGTTCAGTCTACTATCCCGAGCCAGGGTCCCAGCACAAACTGAAACCGCCCGATCAAGAGGCTGACCCTGGCCATAACCGTATAACCAAAGGCCGCGCCGAATCCGATCATAATGAAGATGACCCCGATCCTTGAAGTGACGCCAAGTACGCCCTTGTGCTCGCGCGAGAAGTAGAAATAAGATAGGGTGCAGACCACGCCAATGAACAGGAGGATCGACCAGATGATGCCAGTCGCACCGGCATTCCAGGCATTGAAATTCTGCTGGGTGAGTATCGTTCCCTGGATCTGTCTTATGATGTCGGCTTGCACCGTGGCCGGGATTACAAGTCCGGTGTAATACCCGATCGTGATCGCAATCGGGATGCGGACGAGCCAGGATACCCTCGGGATGAATCGCATGACGTACAGCATCCCCACCATGAACGGAAGAATGAAGAAGAGCCTGCCTTCATTGAACAGGGGTGTGAATAGATTGGGGATGAGTACCCGGTGCACGGTGAAGGTGAGAAAATACCCATTGGCAACACCCACGAAAAGATGTTCGGCGAACTTGTAGAACGGGTTATCCTTATATAAAAACGAGAAAATACATAAGGTCAGTAATCCGCTGATCCAGACCCATGGGTCATGCGTGATATTCATCGTCCCTCCTTGTTGAAATTGCCTCAACGGCAATTTCGAGTACAGCGATGAAAGATAGAGTACAGTAATGTTTTTCGTGGTCTGTGATTGTTGTCTGGGGATATTCTAGCATTATCATTTTTGTACTCCTTTTTCCCTTCGCCGGCGGACGAAATAGCCGATGTTACCAATCACGATGAAGGCGATCATGGTCAGATGGGCTGCGGTTAGGGACCCCAGCGCCTCACTTGCCTTTCGCCTGCTGCTTATCTTCAACCTAGATTGGACCATTTCTTCGTATTCGGCCGCCCCTTTCATGCCGATCATGAGGCCGGAGAATTGTCCGGTTTGATAGTACTGATAGAATTCCGATGCGCTGACCGCCGTTATCCCGGCGCCGACGGCGACACCGAAGCGCGTCTGTGAATAGGCTACCCACCAGAGTGGCGCCGTTGCGCCGCTAAGCGATACCAGGATACCGACGTCGTTGAAGTTCTTCACTTTACGCATCATTGGTAGAGAATCGGTTCGATGTCCGTAGTAATCTGTCTGGTAGACATTCACGATGCTTGTCCCCATACCCAAGAGCGGCACGATCGGCGGCGGCTGCCAGCCCAAGAATACGTAGTCGCGGCCGTAGATAATGCTGTCTTCATGTGAGGTCGACTGGCTATTGAACTCCTCGGTTACCTGGTCGAGCGCTTTCTTGGCGAGACCGAGCGGTTGAACGTAGAGCGAGAGAGCAGCTACTCTTATGCGCCTGTGGAACGCGTGCCGTAGCAATGCAACACCCATGGGTTCGATCTCGGGTAGTGTTTGTGGATCATAATCGAAGTCGAGCATGAGAATCTGATTCTTTGGAATCGCTTCAACGGCGTTGAATAATCGGTCAACCGGAGTCATGACACGAACCTTGAGAACCGTGGGCACGATCAGCGGAACCGCTACCACGGTTGCAAGCACGAGATAGATGATGCGGCGGTCTAATCGTGACAAGTATTCGATTATCTTCATTCTTTACCTCCAAGCCACGAGCGTTCGATGCCGAGAATGATCTTCAGTGATGTGGCAATGCCGCCTAGGGCAATGCCGAATGTGATGCCGCGTTTCGCGGCAACATTCGGAATGTCCATAATCCACTGAGCAAAGGATGGTAAGTGCTCTGAAATGCTGTTGGCAAGCGGCAGCAGGCCGATCATTATGATAAATGCCGCGGACAGCAAGAGACTTGATTCAAGTGAACGTGCGCGGAACGCGCGGTATGACGCCGATGCCATGAAGAACGCGAGCAGGGCGAACATCGTTGCGCCAAGGGGCACGATTATGTTGAGGTATAAGGTCTGGATGTCGAAGGGAAATCCGGCGATCCGTGTTGGTAGGAATAATTCGCCCTCGATGCCGCCAAGGAGGCCGATCACGCCGCTCACCACGAAACCGATGATCAGCACGTAAGAATACTGCCAGTTCTCCCGTTTCCTCTTTATCTTGTCATGATGTACTCTCATCAAGCTAACCAAACCAAGTATGATGGCAAATGCGGACAATATTCTGATAAAGTCGTTCCTCAAGGCATCATCGAAATTCTGGTACCCAACGTGTGGTACGAAGTACGGTATTATACCTAGAATTCCGAATATAAGGACGAGGGTCAGGGGAAATCTTCTTTTCATTTTTCTCTCCTATCGGAAAATATTCAGTATTGGGAATTTGGTCATTAATCCTATTAGCGAAGCGACTGCCAGAACGCTGAGGATCACGACCTTACCGAGGTCCTCGCCCTTTATCGCTCCCAAAAGCAAGGGCTCCTTTGATATGTAAGCGGATGCAGCGTATAATTCTTCGCCGATCAGTGTGAAGTCACAGGCAGTAACGAAGAACGGCAGCTGCGTTATTTGATCGGTGCCGGCTATCTGGATCGCGCCGGTCGACGCTCCGGTCTCTGCCATGATCAGGGATTCTGCTTTAAAGTAGCCGATAAAAAAATTGGCGGCCGGCTTTTCTCTTAGCATGACGCCATCGACCGCGGCGGCAAAAGCAAACTGCGAGTCGGTCACGAAATACACTTTGTCATTGTCGAAGAGGTCTGGTCTTCCGATGGTAGTATATGATTCTTTGACGATCTCTCGAGCAACAGTATAAACGACCGGGTCAGACGTCGGCACGAGCAGGGGCGTTTCGTATTGACCCGTCTTCTTCGCGATCTCGCCGAGGATGTTGAACGATGCAATGGTCGCGATATAATCGACTAACCCAATACCCATACAGTAGAGAATAGGTCTTCCCATCTCTGTTGCCCGCCCCACTGCTTCGTCAACCGCATCGAGGCCGCTGATCTTCCGGATGAAGAGTTGCTTTCCTCTGCGTGCCTGGTTTATGAAATAGAGGATTATTAGGCAGAATACGAGGACCCCGATGAGCAAGTTGGTGGAGTTTGCGTCAAACCACTGGGGTTCACTGTGGGCAGCCGGGGATGGGTCTGAGTATGCCCTCTCCGAATCATACAGCGCAGCAACTTTGTACGTGTATTCTTTGCCAACTTCTGTTTGATCTTCGTAGCTAGTCCGTCCGGAGCCGATGAAACCGACGAGTTCGTAATCCTTACCCGGTTCGCTCCGGTATATTTCATAACCCTCGATCATGGCGTCGTCCGACGAAAGCTGCCATTCGACCGTGATTGCATCACCGCGGTCGTTGGGGGTGTCATAGGCCTTTATCCCGGTCGGCGGTGCAAGTGCACAAATACCGGTTAAGAGAACGTAGATCATTAGACCTCCTTGTTTAGGATGCGTGTTTTTGGGTTGGTTTTGGGATGCTGGAGCCTGTTACTGCTGATTACGCGCATGTGCATATCCAGCATATCAACCTAGGCCCAGCGTCCATTCCAGCATCTCAACCTCAGCCCAATAGCTCTGTGTCAAGGCTATTTTATATTGGAAACTATTGTTAGGGATCAAATGTTTTTTTATGGCAAGCATCTCAACCTCAGCCCAATAACCAGGTGTTAAGGGGTTGGGATGCTGCAGTATCATTGGTTTAATTATATTAGCTTGAGGTGAGAAGTAAAGGGTCTTGGCGATGAAACGCGGTGCACCGCATGGATAACCGTGCACCGCGTAAGTGTATTTGTGGCCGCGTATTACCTAGTTCAGTCCACGA
>JBFEPB010000198.1:0-3917 GCA_041550295.1 bacterium
CCGTCGTAATTTCGTTATTAACTGTCCTGACCGCGTTCAAGGAAGAAGTTTTTCTCATCAGGAAGTTTGGAGATGAGTACAAGGAATACATGGGAAAAGTTCCGTACAGGTTCATGCCGCGAGTGTTCTGAAAGACAGGAAAATCTGCCGTGCATTCGCTGCCCGGCTTTGATGTGAAGATGGGATTGCATTACGGGTTAGCAGCAACATACAAACCCCAAGCTCACCTGATCGGCTCTAACACACTCAAAACAGGTATTGAATCATATGGAAACGGAGTACCGTGCGAGCAAATGTTTTTCTTTGTTTGTTTTGATGAAATCAGCGGTTGACATTTTATGTTATTTCTGTAGATTATTACCTAAATAGCGTTTCTTAATAGAAATACAGTACGTTTTTTGATTGCATCGAATAGACAGCTTGACTGGAAATTTAGGAGGGTATATTGATGACTGTATCTTCATTTGCTATACTGATAACACCATCTGCTGACCGGCGTAACCTACCAAAAACCGAAATAGATGTGTATATTATTCAGCCAAGGCTTACCAGCTTGGGCATTTTCTTCATCGAATAGAGGATGGGGAATCGTTACCCATGGGATATAAAGGAAACCCATGTATTATTATTAACCCGACAGCGGGTCGGGGATACGCTGCCCGTATAAGACACCGACTAATGTCTGCAATTAATGAGAGATTCAGTGGCGATTACTCGCTGTCAATCACCAGCGAACATGGAGATGCGGCCATCGCCGCCAGAGATGCAGTTGAAAGCGGCACATCGTGTATCATCGTCGTTGGGGGCGATGGTACCGTTAACGAAGTTGTTAATGGAATCATGGATAGCAAAAGACCATTGAAACATGACTTTGCTCTGGGGCTTGTGAATTGTGGTACGGGTGGCGGGTTGGCGCAAACGCTACATTTGCCTGCATCACCTGAGAAGCAGCTGGATATCATCTGCCATCAATCGAGTATCGCGATCGATCTTGGACAGATTCAATTCCGTGATTGTACAGGCACAGAACATAGAAAGTATTTCGTGAGCGAGTGTCAGATGGGTATCGGCAGTGTGGTCGTGGCTGGCGTTGGGTCGGTACATAAATATTTTGGTGGAACACTGGCCTTCGGTTCAGTCGCCCTCATGACGGCGCTATCACTTAAAGCACCTGAGATGACAATGCAGATTGATAATAATGCAGGGGTGACAGAAAAATTGATTGGTGTGGTTATCGGTAATGGTGTATATTGCGGCGGTGGAATGAAACTAACTCCTTTTGCAGAACCGAATGACGGGATACTGGATGTCCTTCGGATACATGATATGCCGGTGCTCACAAGAGTGTGGAATTTCCCTAAGATCTACACTGGCAGACACATTAATTCTCCTCACTTTTCCATCAGTCAGGGCAGGAGGATTGTCATTGATTCAAAGGAGTCCGTGTTGATTGAAGCAGATGGAGAGCTGCTTGGCTCTGTGCCATGCGAGATAGAAGTTATTCCCAGTGCGTTACATGTGAAGTGTGATATGCAAGGAAAGGTTGATGTTAGATAAATGGCGTCAGTTCGAATTTGAGGCACGTATTTTCATTTCCTTCAGTATAGTATTGGTCATATGTCTGCTGTCATTCCTCGCTTATCCTGGTGTCGCAGACAACATTGTAATAATAGGCAAATGGTTGGGGCTCACACCAGACAGGGCACAGTTCATCGGCTATCTTTTTGTCGCCTTATTGATGGCAATTGCCTCATTCGTCCGTATGTGGGCAGGTAGCATTTTATCATCGCGGCGGATGATGTCATTTCGTATCCAGAAGAGCAAATTGACCATGCAAGGTCCCTATCTTTTGGTGAGAAATCCCATATACTTGGCTGATCTGATTGCGTATTGCGGATTTGCCTTATGTTTAAAACCGGTTGGTTTTGCAATGCCGATTGTTCTCTACATCCATTACACGCAACTAATCATATATGAAGAGCAGTCATTGAGGCGCCAGTTTGGTGATCGGTTTGATTCTTATACGGCACGGGTGCCGCGATTATTACCGGACTTACGTAGTATGCGAGCGTTGCATGGTGCATCTGAGGCATTGCTGATCAATAAGGATGGATTCCGGCACAATGCGTTGTACATGCTCTTCATCCCTGGATTTGTGGTTGCGTCAATTTTTGGGTCGCTGTTTTATGCTATCCTTATGGGTCTGCCAGCGGTCGTCGATTGGGCGATTGTACACACTCGTAAAGGAATCAATCAACAAGAAATAGATGAGAGGATGGAAGAGAATGGTGAGTCTGTCGAAGTGGTTGCTAAAAAGAAGGTCTTTGGAGATATTCTCTATGCTCAGTGTTGGGAAGACCCCCAGAGCGATCGGGCAGCCTTTAACATCGGGATTGAGGACATTGTCTTCTCGATAACTTCCGGGGGTTGCAATGTTCTTGCCTTTCTGGTGGATAACCCACGGAAGATAATATCGCTGGACCTGAATCCATATCAGAATTATCTGTTGGATCTGAAGATAGCAGCATTTAGAACACTGAGTTATGAGACAATGTTAGAATTTCTCGGTGTGATACCTTCGGCACGTCGGCGTGACTTGTACGGTAAGATTCGGCCGTATCTCAAGGAGGAAAGCCGTGCCTACTGGGATGAGGAAACAAGTAAGATTGATGCTGGCGTGATTCATTCCGGTCGATATGAGTTCTACATGCGCTTGCTGCGCAAATGGTTCTGTAGATTAATGGGCAAGTCTCTGCCAGGAGAGCTTTTTGCCACTAATAGCACCTTGGAAAGGGAGAATCTGTACGAGAAAAAATGGAATAATGGCCGCTGGCGTTTCTTCACACGGGTACTCCTGAGCCGCTCAATGATGACCTTGTTGTTCGACAAAGCTTTTTTCTCGCAGTTAGAAAGTTCATTTTCGTTTGGTGTTCATTTCAGAGATATTATCAAACGGGCAGTTGTGGATCTGCCTCTAAAGGAAAACACCTTTCTTGCTTACATTCTGTTAGGCCGGTTCTACAGTTTACAGCATCTCCCGGTCTACCTACGCAAAGAGAACTTCGATATAATTCGAAGTCGGCTTGACCGTATTGCAATTGTCTGCGCACCTTGTGAGGATTACTTTATCCGACTGCCGTCGAATTGTATTTCGCGATTTAATTTTACAAATATCTTCGAGTGGATGCCAAAGGATGAGGCGGAAAAACTCCTCCGAGAGACGGTGCGCGTGGCAAAAAACGGGGCGGTCATGACATACCGCAACCTCCTGGTGCCACGCGCAAGACCTGCCAGCCTTGCTGGCTACATCGAACAGGAAAAAGAGCTTGCGGCAGAACTGCATAAGCGGGATCTTTCCTTTATCTATCGGGCGTATGTGGTTGAACGTATAATGAAGAAATGAACAAGTACAAGGTTGCGACTGTTAACGATGAGAAGGTGATGAAAGATTTTCTTGAGCTACCAAATCGAATCTATTGTGGAGATTCGAACTGGGTTGCGCCTTTGGAGTCGGAAGTGCGTCGTACGTTAGATCCGCGAAGCAATCCCTATTTCACAAATGCCACTCTGCAACTCTTTGTGTGTTACAAGAATGACAAACCATCAGCGCGCTGTGTGGTTGTAATAAACTCTAAACATTGGGAGAAATTCGGAGAAAAAGCAGCATTCTTTGGCTTCTTTGAAGCGGTAAAAGATGAAGAAGCCACGGGTAGGATGTTTGATGCCGTTGAAGAGTATTGCGGGAGCGCAGGTGCCGAGCTTATTGAGGGGCCTTTTAATCCCAATCACTACTCAGAGTTGGGGTTGCAAATAGACAAATTCGATGAGGCTCCGAGATTCTTCGAAACATATAATAGAGAATATTATACAAAATTGCTGGAAGAAAGTGGTTTCTACCGACAGTGTCTGCTCCATAC
>JBFEPB010000199.1:0-3908 GCA_041550295.1 bacterium
CTCGTATGTGGTAGCCGGAGACAGAGATCGTATTCCACTTCGGCAGATTCCTGCTGCAATAGGAAATAATGTCGGCCGTTATCTTCATCGAAGGAGCGGGTGGAAAGATATAAGTACCACGTGCGACATATTCCTTGAGGACATCATTCTGTACGGTCCCTTCCAGTGCCGCCGGATTCACACCTTTCTGCTCGGCAACCACGATATACATGGCGAGCAGTATCGCAGCGGTGGCATTGATGGTCATGGAGGTACTTACCTTATCAAGGGGTATACCATCAAACAATATCTCCATATCGGCGAGACTGTCGATCGCGACCCCGGTCTTTCCGACCTCGCCTTCGGCCAGTGCGTGATCTGAGTCGTAGCCCATCTGTGTCGGCAGATCGAACGCCACCGAGAGACCGGTCTGCCCGTTGGCGAGCAAGTACTTGTACCGTTCATTCGATTCCTCTGCGGTACCATAACCCGCGTACTGGCGCATGGTCCAGAGCCGTCCGCGGTACATGGTCGGATAGATACCGCGCGTGAACGGGTACTGCCCAGGATCCGCCAGATCCCGCTCGTATTCAAAATCCTGCAGGTCTTCAGGTCTGTATAACATGGTCATTTGAAATCATAGAAACAAATCGTATTCCCGTTCTCTCCACTCCTTACTCAATGACGACGAGCGTATCACCGGTATTCACGGTCTGTCCCTTGGCAACAAATACTTTCTTGAGCGTACCGTCCCGGACCGCCCTTATTTCATTCTGCATCTTCATTGCCTCGATTATCAACAATCCGTCACCATTCTTGACCTGATCACCTTCACGCACATTGACGTCGATCACCAGACCGGGCATCACCGCCTTTATGGCGAGTTCAGCCTTGTGCGTCTGGTCAGACCCTACCTTGATGAAACGACGGATCTGTTCATCAGCAACATCTACCGTATATGACTGACCGTTCACAAGGATCTGTTCGTCTGATTCGACAACAATGGTGAACGGTCTGTCATCGATCACTAATGTCATCTGAGCATTATGTTCGTGAGCGATCTCCACATTCACTTTCTTGCCGTTGACTAGAAACTCGAAACTTCCGTCCAGCTTTCTGACATCCACTTTGAATTCCTTGCCGTCAACATTAACTATGAATGCCACTTCATCCCCTCTTCATCATTTCCCTGCGGCCGGACATCTTCCAGGCACTGACCTTATTGCCCTCGCTAGTTCTCGGCAATTTGACACGCGGTTCTCTCAAGACCCTTGCCAGCACCGAAGAAATCGCAGCAATGTCGTGATGTATCTTTTTGTATTCGACTTTTTTCAGGACCCTATCGATGAAAGTAGTGTCATATTCACCAGCAATGAATTTTGGATGCTGCATCACCAGAAGGTGAAAAGGTATCGTGGTCTTGATCCCTCTGATCACATACTCGCCCAGAGCCCGCGTCATTCGCGTTATTGCCTCATTTCTTGTCGGCGCCCAGACGAGAAGCTTTGCCACCAGCGGGTCGTAGTATAACGGAACATCGAACCCTTCATGTATGCCACTGTCGACGCGGACCCCGATCCCGCCGGGTTCAATGAGCTCGGTTATCCTCCCGGTCGAAGGAGCAAAGTTATTCTCAGGATCTTCCGCCGAGATCCGGCATTCGATCGCGGCACCGGTCATCCTGATGTCACGCTGCGTAAAGCTCAGGGCCTCCCCGGCGGCCACCTTGAACTGTTCTTTGACGATATCGATGCCGGTGATCAACTCGGTCACAGGGTGTTCCACCTGCAGTCTCGTGTTCATCTCCAGGAAATAGAAATTTCGATCCTTATCGACCATGAACTCAACCGTACCTGCATTGTTATATCCGGACACCTTCACCGCTTTCACGGCTGCCTCGCCCATCCTGCTCCGCAGTTCCGGTGTCATCATCGTAGATGGAGATTCTTCGATCAACTTCTGATGTCGCCTCTGCACCGAGCATTCACGCTCGAATAAATGAATCGCGTTACCGTGATTGTCCGCGAGTATCTGAAATTCGATGTGCCGAGGCGATCGGAGGAATTTTTCGATGAATATCGTCGGGTTTCCAAAAGCCGACCGCGCCTCACCGATCGCCTGTTTCATTGCACCGCTGAGATCCTGACGGTCATGAACCACGCGCATTCCCTTGCCGCCGCCACCGCCGGCCGCCTTGATGAGTACGGGAAATCCGATCTCATCCGCAATCTCGCGAGCCTTATCCTCTTTCAGCACGGGTCCCGCGCTGCCCGGGATCACCGGTATATTGGCCCGGTTCATTGTCTTCTTCGACGCGATCTTGTCACCAAGCAACTCGATGGCTCGAGAATTCGGGCCAATGAAGACGATACCGCTGTTCTCGCACGCCCGAGCAAACTCCGTGTTCTCGGCCAGAAAGCCGTAGCCCGGATGGATGGCTTCAGCACCTGACTTCTGGGCCAATTCGATTATTTTCTCAATGCAGAGGTAACTTTCTTTTGCCGGCGCGGCCCCTAGATAATACACCTCATCTGCGTATCGTGTGTGTAGAGCATTGCGATCCGCCTCAGAATATACGGTGGCCGAACGAATACCCATCTCGCGACAGGCCCTTAAAACCCGTAGTGCAATCTCACCTCGGTTGGCGACTAATATCTTCTTAAACATGTACCCCCAATTCGCATGTTTCTATAATTCTTTTTCCAACATATCAAACCAAAACGCAAATCTTTGCCTCTGCTCAGAGTGGTATGTTTCCGTGTTTTCGCGGTGGATTTGAATCTCGTTTGTTTTCTATCATCTCCAAGGACTCGATGATACGCGGCCTAGTTTCTGAGGGCCTTATGACCGCGTCAATATATCCCTTGCTCGCCGTGACAAAGGGGTTTGCGAACTTCTTGGTGTACTCTTCAATGAGTTTCCTCTCGAGGGTCTTTGGATCTTTTGCTTCTTTCAACTGCTTCCTGTATAATATCTTTACTGCACCGTCTGGACCCATGACTGCTATTTCTGCACTGGGCCAGGCAAAGTTCACATCGGCGCGGGTGTGCTTGGAACTCATGACGCAATACGCCCCGCCATAAGCCTTACGCGTAATAACAGTAACCCGGGGAACCGTGGCTTCACAGAATGCGTACAGAAGCTTTGCCCCGTTCTTTATCACACCACCCCATTCCTGTGCCGTTCCTGGCAAAAACCCGGGGACGTCAACGAACGTAATGATAGGAATATTGAAACAATCACAAAATCGAACAAAACGCGCTCCTTTCATTCCAGAATTCCTGCCTAGAACACCAGCCAGCACTGCTGGCTGATTTGCTACTATGCCGACTGCTTTGCCGTTGAACCGAGCAAACCCGACGATGAGATTCGGTGCGTAGTGTTTGTGTACTTCAAGAAAATCGCCGTTGTCCACGATCTTCTTTATCACCTCAAGCATATCATAAGGTTTATTAGCGCTCTCCGGGATTATCGTATCAAGGCTCTTATCCATGCGGTTCGGATCGTCGGTCGGCTCAATCGAAGGAGGATCTTCGAGATTATTTTGCGGGATATAGGAGAAGAGTTTTTTTATCAAATCGATGCACTCCAGTTCCGAATCGACTGCAAAGTGCGCGACCCCGGACTTTTCATTATGAACCATCGCCCCGCCGAGTTCGTCATAGGTGACGTCCTCATGAGTCGCTGCCTTGACCACATCGGGACCGGTCAAGAACATATAGGAACCGGCTACCATGATTATGAAATCAGTCATTGCCGGCGAGTATACAGCACCGCCGGCACACGGTCCCATCACCGCAGATATCTGCGGCACAACGCCAGACGCGAGAACATTACGCAGGAAAACATCGGTATAGCCGGCAAGACTGTCCACACCTTCCTGGATCCGTGCGCCGCCCGAATCCTTGAGACCGATTATCGGACATCCC
>JBFEPB010000200.1:0-3906 GCA_041550295.1 bacterium
GAAATAGGCTTTTAGTAGGTGAAGCAAGACAGCTTGTCCGTATGGATCGACGATTCGTAGACATCTGGAGAGAGTATGTCTCTCGTATGCTGAAAATGCTCGAAAAATAGTCAAAAATGCGTACCTTAGAGCAATGTATTCGATATCCACAATCTTGTTGATATATCTCTGTGCTGCTTGACATTATCCTTATCAAACCTATAATCTGATTGGAAAAGAATAGGCCTGGATGATAATGGCCGATTCTATAATCCCGGTATTAGGCGCCGTGTCTGTCTTTGGGCAGATCGTGATAAGATGAGCGTCGTACTGGAGTGACACATAAAAATTGCTCAGTATGAGCAACAAGGGAGGAATTATGAAAGAGGCATTGATGATTATGTCTTTACTTGGCGCATTGTCAGTACTCTTTGCGCAAACCGATGTTCCGAAAAAACCACCGGCAAAGGAAATGAAACCGGCGCTGATCGTCATCGACATCCAGGAGAGATATCTTCCTATTATGGCACAGGACGAAAAAGACCTTGCACTGCGCATGATAAACGGCGCGATATGGCTCTTCCGTCAGGACAACCTGCCGGTGATTCGCGTTTATCATTCAGACCCGCAGTATGGGCCTAAACCAGGTGAAGAGGGTTTTGAATTTCCCTCGAGTGTGATAATCGATGACAAAGATCCCAAAGTGATCAAGAACTATCCCAGCGCGTTTACTAAGACAGATTTGGAGAAGATGCTTCGTGACAAAGGGATAAACACGGTATTCCTGTGTGGACTTAGCGCTGTCGGATGCGTGTTGGCGACATATTACGGGGCCATGGACCGTGGGTTTGACGTGTTCATGGTCAAGGATGCGATAACCAGTCACAATGCCGAATATACAGACGTCATCGAAGGAATAACCGATACGGTCAGCTTCAAGACTCTGCAGTTCATGCTCGAGTGTATACGCAGGTAGTACAAGATGTATCTTGCGGTCGTCATGGTAGATGACCCGTAATGCGCAGTCGGTGTCCCGCTAATTTTTTTGTTTTGGATGTGGGTTGAGCTAAATGCCTTTGGCAGCATAGCAAGGGGGGATGGAGGTGACCACAACATGATACTCAATTATAGCCACGGTAGGCATAACCGCACTATTTCCTCGAATGTGGCAAGATGACAAAAAGAGTCATCACCCCTTATTCTGCAGTATGAAGGGATGTGATTTATATTATCATGCAGACGAACAAACGGCCCTCCTCTTCGACTTTTCGATCTTCGGCATCTTGGTCTACGTGATCGCCGGTATCACGGGATTATGGCTGGTCATTGTCATTCTCAGATCGCGTAGGTTGAAATGGCGCATGTTCCCGGTGATTACCTTCTGAACACTCCAGATGCTAGGCCAATGCTTCATAATGGTGGTGTTCTCGCATCTAAGAAGCAGAACACCCGTAAAGAAAAAGGTGGCATCGGTCTTGCGGCATTGATGTACAATTTACTATGACAGGTAACAGAGCGAAAAGGAGTACGGTCTGAAGAATGGCCATATAAAAATTGGAACGTCGGGTTGGCATTATGATCACTGGCAGGGTCCATTCTATCCTGACGAGATCGATAAGGATGCATTTCTTGAGTACTACGCAAAATTCCTCCAAACTTTGGAGATAAACAATACCTTTTATCAGATGCCAGCAAGGAAAACCATGCAGACATGGCGTGATACGGTGAACAGTGATTTCATCTTCGCAGTCAAGGCAAGTCGCTACATCACCCACATGAAAAAGCTCAGAGAACCGGAGAAAAGCGTTGATAGATTTCTGAAGAGGATTTCCATCTTGAGAGGTAAATTGGGACCTATTCTCTTTCAGTTGCCGCCGCACTGGAACATTAACATCGAGCGTTTGGCTTCATTCCTCTCATTTCTTCCAAAAGAGCATCGTTACACCTTCGAATTCAGGGATGAAAGCTGGTTTGCGGCCGAGGTGTACGAAATGTTGGCTGAGCATAATGCGTCTCTCTGTATCTATGATCTGGATGGATGTCTGTCACCCAAGGAGATCACTGCCGACTTTGTTTACGTAAGACTGCACGGCCCTGACGGACCTTACAGGGGGAAATATTCGAAGAAACAGCTTGCTGGTTGGGCGCGTGCTTTCGCCGGCTGGGCTCAGACCATCGATGAAATTTACTGCTATTTTGATAATGACCAGGCAGGTTTTGCCGTGCAAAACGCAATGGACTTGAATGATATGTTGTATGAGTGATATGGATGACCTGAATCTCGGTGTGAGCCTGCAGTGGTGAGATTGGTTGACGTCAAGTGATATCATAGACTATGAGAAGCAGCAGTCAGTGCATATAATTGCCTAAGTGAAGGTGAACAGGATGGATTTCAAGCACAGCCCAAAGACAAAATTCAAGGATGTCAGGAAACTGTCAAAAAAAGCAGCTCGCAGGCAAATAGAGGCATTGCGGGAGGGTATTGAATATCACAACTACCTGTACTATGTCCAGAACAAACCAGAGATATCTGATGCTACCTACGACAAATTGTTCAGGCGTCTGCAGGAGTTAGAAGATGCATTCCCTGAGCTACGTTCCAGAGATTCGCTGACCCAGAAGGTCGGCGCGCCGCCGCTTGATAAATTGAAGAAAATGAAACACTCGGCAATCATGCTAAGTCTCAATGCCGCGCTGGAAGATGAAGAGGTCAGGAAGTTCATTGATTTCGTGGAACGGAACACAGGCTCGAAACAGGTTACTTATGTGGTGGAGCCGAAGTTTGACGGCTTCTCGGTTGAAGTGGTTTATGAGAAAGGGCGCTTCATGTACGGGGCGACCCGAGGCGATGGCGAAACCGGTGAGGATATCTCGAATAACCTCAAGACAATCAGTGCGCTGCCCTTGCGCCTCCAACAAGCTGATGTACCTTCCTTGCTTGCAGTGCGCGGCGAAGTGTTCATGCACCGGAAAGGATTTCAGAAGATGAACAAACAACGCATTGAGAGGGGGGAAGAGCCGTTTGCCAATCCGCGTAACGCGGCGGCTGGCATCATGAGGCAGTTGGATTCAAAGAAGGTTGCTGATAAGCCTATGGATATTGTCTTCTATGAAGTTCTAAAAGTTGAGGGCTATGATCTATCCACTCACTGGGACACGCTGCAGAAGTTTCCCCGGTGGGGGCTCAAGACGGATGAGCACAACAGAAAATTCATGTCGTATGCTGATATTGCGGCATATCGAAGTAAGCTCATTGATAGTCGTGACCATTTGGATTATGAGATCGACGGCATAGTGATCAAATTGGATGCGTATGATCAGCGTGAGAAACTTGGAACCAGGCAGCGGAGTCCGCGCTGGGCCCTGGCCTGGAAATTCCCGCCTAAAAAGGAAGTTACCCGCCTGCAGGAGATCGTGGTTCAGGTAGGGCGAACCGGTATGCTCACCCCAGTGGCACTCTTGCAACCGGTCGACGTGGGCGGTGTCACGGTGAGCCGCGCTACCCTGCACAATGAAGATGAAGTCAGGAAAAAAGACGTTAGACCGGGTGACAAAGTACAGGTGATCAGGGCCGGCGATGTAATCCCGGAGGTGCTCCAGAGGATCCCTGAAAAAGGCAGGCAACGAAAAAAGAAATTCTCCATGCCTGGGAAATGTCCGGTGTGTGGCACAGAAATCGTCAAGGAAGGGGCATACTACTTTTGTCCTAACGGTCTTTCCTGCCCGGCCCAGCTGGTCGGCCATCTTGTTCATTATGCTTCAAGGCAGGCAATGAACATCGAAGGGTTTGGCGAAAAAACGGTGAAGAGCATGGTGAACAGTGAGATGGTAAGTGATTTGGCAGATCTGTACCGGCTTCAGGTTGAGGAAATAATTGAATTGCAAGGTTTTGCTGAAAAATCGGCGAAACAGCTTTATCAGGCTATC
>JBFEPB010000201.1:0-3888 GCA_041550295.1 bacterium
AATCAAACCATTTATCTACTCGATGTATGACAACCACTATTGGGAATTAGGCAAGAGCATAGGCACGGCAATGCACATCGGTAAGAGATTCAAATCCGAGCATTGATCGTATCTGCCGTACTGATCAAGCATAGTAACCATATCCGCTTTCTGACCAGCAAGCAATTGACTCCGTAAAGAATATGGCTATTATTAGCTACGGAGGTATGATGAAAAGAGATTTTGTTACCATGTTCGACCTAAAAAAGAGTGAGATATCAGAGATATTCCAATTAACAAAAACCCTCAAAGAATCGCAGAAAAAAGGAGTAGAACACCGTATAATGAAGGACAAAACTCTGGCAATGATCTTTGAAAAACCATCGCTGAGGACAAGGGTGACGTTCGAGACCGGTATGACGCAGCTGGGCGGACATGCAATATACCTGGCCCCTGCAGACATCCAGCTTGGCAAGCGCGAATCTGTGCCGGATGCGGCGCAAAATCTGTCCAGATGGGTAAGTATAATCATGGCCCGTGTCTTCGCTCACAAAACGGTTGAAGATCTAGCGAGAAGTTCCACGATCCCGGTAATTAACGGCCTTTCAGACCTTGAACATCCATGTCAGATCATGGCTGATCTCTTCACCATCATGGAGAAAAAGAGGACATTCACGGATTTTACCCTGGCATACATTGGTGATGGTAACAATGTCTGCAACTCATTTATCGCGGCCTCTATAATACTCGGTTTTAGGCTCAAGATCGCTACTCCGACCGGTTATGAACCCGCAGAGAGATATGTCGCGAAGGCAAGTCATACCTCCTTGACCGATGATCCCATTGAGGCGGTAACAGACGCCGATATCATATATACTGATGTCTGGGCTTCAATGGGCCAGGAAAAAGAGGCAGAAAAGAGAAAGAAGATATTCACTCCTTTCCAGGTAAATTCGAATCTCATTAAACATGCTAAAAAAGACCATCTGGTGATGCACTGCCTTCCTGCTCACCGAGGCGAAGAGATAACCGATGAAGTCATCGATGGGCCTCGCTCAATCGTATTCGATGAGGCAGAGAACCGGCTGCACGTTCAAAAGAGTATAATGGTCTGGCTAATTCAGCAGCGCTGAATTCTGAATGTCCGCCGAACAAATAGTCTGTCTGATAATCTTCCTCAGTGCCTACGTTGCGATTATTGCATTCCACAAGTACAAATTCCTGCTCGCCTGGATCGGCGTAGGCTTTATCCTCATTTTTGGCATACTATCTCCGCTCCAACTGTTACAATACATAAACTGGAATATACTGGGCATATTCTGGGGCAGCCTTGTTGTTGCGGAGTTGTTCATCCATTCGAGAATACCTGCCTATCTTGCGGAAATAATCATTGATCGTTCAAAGAATCTTGTCTGGGCAATAATCTGGCTGTCGGCTTTCAGTGGAGTAATATCGGCATTCGTTGAAAATGTAGCTACTGTATTAATTGTTGCGCCGATCGCATTTGAGGTGTCACGTAAATTGAAGGTCTCTCCCGTACCATTCATCCTGGGCATCTGTCTTTCCTCAAACCTGCAGGGAACCGCAACACTGGTTGGCGATCCGCCGAGCATGATACTTGCGAGTTATACTCGCATGACGTTCAATGATTTCTTCTTTTTTAAAGGACGACCAGGTCTTTTCTTTGCGGTGGAATTAGCGGCAATTGTGTCACTGCTCGTGCTCTATTTTCTCTATAGAAAACACAAAGAGCCTATCCAGCCCATTATGCCCGAAAAGATTGTCAGCAAGTTCCCAGGGTTCCTGCTCATCGGCCTTATCCTGGCATTGGCAATCGCTTCTTTCTTCGGGGGCTTCATGGACTACCTTGGTGGACTCGTGTGCTTGGCCTTCGGTGCCATCGGCATTGTCTGGAGCTTCTTCACGACAAAAGTCAAGACGTTCCATATACTACGGGATATGGATTGGGAAACTTTGTTCTTTCTCGCAGCAATATTCGCGATTGTCGGGTCACTGACCGAAACCGGCACCACCACCTATCTCGCGCATGCCGTGGGCAAACTTACCTCTGGCAATCTATTGGTCACCTACATTGTTCTTGTGACCTTCTCGGTATTCATATCGGCATTCGTAGACAATGTGCCGTATTTCACGGCCCTGGCCGGCATAATACCGATGCTCGCCTCGTCATACGGGTATCCAGTATACCTTCTACTCTTCGGTACGATAATCGGAACAACGGTGGGCGGTAATATCACGCCCATCGGTGCGTCCGCGAATATTGTTGGCGTTGGTTTACTCAAGAAGCAAGGATATTTGATCAACTTTTCGGACTTCCTGAAAGTCGGTCTCCCCTTTTCCCTATTCGCGGTCGCAGCCGGGGCAATTTTCATCTGGATATTCTGGGTGTAGTTCATTCATTATTGCCTACTATACACTGTACCCTCAGCCAAATATTTATACCTTGATTAATGGTCACGGATATATATAATCTTTGTGATGCTACGTCAGATCATATCCATCATCACCCACGATCCAATCAGGAAAATTTTTGCGACAATCTTTGCCTTTGGCCTCTGGATATACGTCGCGATAGGCAATAACTATTCCTACCAAAAAGAGATCAAAGTATTCTACTCTAATCTGCCAGACACACTTGTTCTTGTCGATTCTGTATCTAGTATCGACGTAATTTTTTCCGGCCGTGGCGGAGCCCTATTCAGCATATGGGCCGCACCACCCAGGGCACAATGTGATCTGGCCGGGCAGGACATAGGCCAAATCGAGATAGCGACCAAAGATCTGAGGATACCGGTTGGCTACGGGCCCCTCAAGGCGGATTTTGAGAAACGTGCAATCATCATATCTATTGACCGAAAAATCGGGAAGAAGGTATCGGTCGCGGTCCCGGTGAAAGAAAACCCAAAAAAAGGATACGCAATCGACGAGATAGAGGTGCTGGATACGATCGAATTGATCGGACCGCTGAAGCTGCTGGACCAAATAGACGAGATTGCCACGGAATCACTGAATGTGAGAAACAGGAGTATTCCATTTGAAAAAGACTTGAGACTGGAGATCCAATCTCCTTTGATCCAAACAACGAAGAAAAGCCTACGGGTGAATGTTCGTATTGAACAGACGATACAGAAAACCCTGACCAGTATTCCTCTAACGTTGATCTACACACCAGAACAAAGAGTAAGGTCCGCGACTATTACGATTGACACTCTGGTCGTTGAGGGTTCACCTAACCGTATCAGGAGATTATCTACGGCCGATGTCACAGTCAGGATAAAACTAACAAAACTCGGACCTGGTGACTATTTGCTGCCGGCTGAGATCGTACTCCCGAAATACGTCAAACCGGTCAGATCAGTTCCTCAAAAATTCCCCCTTACAATCGATTAAAAAAGCGGAAAAACAATTACCGAGAACATCATGTGTGCGTCCGAATCAGACCGATTGCATAAATATCACCCAAACTTATTGACCATTAACTTGACATCGATGGGTTTTGGATTATAATCTCGGTAGAGTCATTGCGGCGATTACGTTTGCGAGGATGGCGGAAACGGCAGACGCACTGGATTTAGGATCCAGCCCCGAACAGGGATGGGGGTTCAACTCCCCCTCCTCGCACGTCGAGGAGAAAAACCTTTGGAACATAGAATATTGACCGAAACGGAAACAACAAAAGAAATAGAGATATCGGTCCCCCGAAGCGAACTCGAGAGACTTATCGATGAGGAAACAAACACAGTGAGGAAAGATCTTGCAATCGACGGATATCGCAGGGGCCGTGTACCGCGTTCATTGGTCAGAAGCAAATATGGCGACGGCCTGAAGGCACAAGCCATGGATAAACTCATCAAACAGACATACCTGTCGCTGGTCAATGAAAAAAAT
>JBFEPB010000202.1:0-3858 GCA_041550295.1 bacterium
AGCACCTCCAGAAATCTAAGCGAATACGCCGCAGGGATTAGTTAGGGGATATCGGGTCTTTCAGGCAGCACCGGCTTTTTCTTCACTGGAATTATTACGTCATAAGGAGGCCCCGGCCTTTCCTTTATGACGATGTCGCTCTCTTTGAGCACGAGCAGCGCATCTAACTCAGGGGGAGTCAACTTGAAACCGCCTTCTTCGAGTGCTTTTTTCTTGTCCGTGAAAAAGGACTTCTTGAATTCAGGGTCTACTATTAGTTTGGCGAACACTCTTATTACATCTTCTCTAGGCATGTTATCCTCCTTTCTGTATACGCTTAATACTATTTGTGTCTGCTAATGATATATGTTACAAAATTAACGTAGCGCTGTCAAGGTATTGCTGAGAACCGACGACGTGGGCGGACCGGAGAAATGCAGTGAGTGGGGACAGGCACCTCACCTGCCTTACGGCATCGATTACGATGATAAAAAGAAGATTACAATGATAAGATTCTCGGATTCCCCGGTTAAGCTTGTCCTCTGGCTTGATCAGGGGACCGAAGAATGACGGCCATCAGAGTCAGTCCCCTGTGCTGTTATCACTTAACTTCCGAACCTCTTAGCTGCTGGGATTTAGCGTGGTATGTTATCAACGATGTATTGAAGGTGGGCGGCGGTGGTGCCGCAGCAGCCCCCAAGAATTTTTACACCATACTTTGTATTTAGTTCGACCATCTGATCCCCCCATTCCGGTATCGCATCAACCTGCACAGTAGCAGAACCCTCCAGGTCAGCATGGTCCAGCGAAGAGGCATTTGCCTGCATGCCAATGAGCCGGGAGAACACCAAATCCGGCTGTTCCTTCGCTCGTAGAAAAGATGGATGGGAGCAATTGATCATGTAGCCGAGCGGCGGTCTATCACAAAGCGAATCTATTGTCCTGAACGCGTATTCAAGACTAGTTCCATCGAGAACCTGACTTCGGCGATTTATCACAAAACTGATAATATACGGATACTTGGTCGCTGACATTGCCTGCGCAATGCCAATCGCCTCACAAAGCGCCGGCAGCGTCTCTGCGATCAGAAAGTCAACACCGGTTTCTGCCAGCTTGTTTACTTGCCAAGCATGGAACTTGTATGCCTCTTCCATATCAAGCGCTTCAGAAGGTTTGTAACAATCGCCCCTGCAACCTGTGAGACCACCGACAAATATGCTATCCCGCCACTTGCTCCATTTGCCGCGGATTTCGTTCATGAAACCAACAGCATCCTTGTTGACGTCACACTTGACCCCGGCCTCAGATAGTCTTTCCCTGTTTGCCCGCCAGGTCGGCGTGAGCGCAACAATCGGAATATCGCATTCCTGCGCGACAGAAATGAAACCGTTGTACAGATTCGTCAATTCTTCCCTACCTTTATTGTCATATATCAGCGGGGAATTAATCAATCTGGGATGCAACTCGACCCTATTTGAGCGCCTCAATGATTCGACAACCGAGGCTTCAGCCAGGATGAATTTGTTATTTCTTACTACATCTTCAAAAGACATGGCGCTCCTTTACACGCACCTACGCTACAACCATTGAGTAATTTATAGGTATAATGGAGCAAAAGTCAAGACAGAAAGACAATACTCGTTAGGATCGTTTAGAACGTTGATAGCGTTATTATCGTTACGAAAAAGATACTGGATTCTCGATACTTGATACTGGATAATGATCTGTTAAGATCGTTAGTGTCGTTTAGCTTCTGAAGTTCAGAGGTTCTTATCTTCTCGTCTTTTGGGGACAGGCACCTTGCCTGCCTTACGGCATCGATTCACCTCATACTTCGGCACACTGATTTTTGTTCGTAAATCAGAGATTTACACAAAAATCGTGACGATGATAAAAAAGAAGATTACAATGATAAGATTCCTGGATTCCCCGGTTGAACCGGAGAATGACGGCCGTCAGAGCCAGTCCCCTTGGCGTTCCTACTTAACCTTTATTACTTTCTGAACTATGGCACCCTTGATTTGTATGAAGTATATCCCCGGTTCGGGATTGAGGTTGCGTACCTCACGGCCCGTGATGTCGAAAATCCGACAATCAACTCCATCAGGCAGACGCAAAGGACCGCTGACAATTGTTGAACCGTAGGCACTGATTTCAGGTGAGTCATCGCCGCCCGCATCGATGCCGATCGGTACATCAACATTTCCATAGATATCGGATGGGTACTCCATACGCGTCCACACATTTAGGTAATAGTCGTTCCCGGCAACGACATACGAATCGTAAGAACCAAATGCCGGGTTCGAAATCATAAAGGCGGGGCCCAAGGGATTTCCCGAGGTGTCATAGCGCCGACCCCAAACTTCAAAAATGGTCGTCCTTACCGAATAAACGACCATATAGTTATTACCATCGAAACACAGGCTGCCTGAACCCATTGTTGCCACGCCCGTTGCAATAGTGAATGGGCTACCGACCAAGTTACCATCGGCCGATACAATCTGACCCATCAATAATTGCGGATATTGTGTCCAGACGACTAGAAAGTTCGTGCCGTCGAAGCAAACAGAGGTTCTGTTACCCTCATCGGCAGTCGTCGCGATCCTAACGGTATCCCCGGGCGTGCCATCACAATCAACGAATCTTCCAACAACTGCGAACGGCTGCGTATAATACACCCATACAACGAAGAATCTCGTTCCCGTGAATGCAATTGATGGCTCATACTGTCCCTCATCTGAATCCCGGCCTATCAAGATCCCGTCAGGTTCGAGAACTGTACCATCAGTTGATACGCGTGCGCCATATATATTAAAGTCCTCACCGGTCCGCGCATCCGCCCACACGACCATATAGTTGTCGTTACCAAAGGCAACTTCGGGCGTTACCTGTACATCATTTGCCGACGAAATACTGATTGAATTAATGGAATCGCATTCTGGAGTGACACGCACCCCATAGACATTACCGGATGTTCAACAGCTGTCTCTGAAAACGACAAGAAAATTCGTACCGTCGTAGGCCGCGCACGTGGCGTAACCCGCCTCGTTACTGAATAACAACTTGCCATCCGGATCCAAAACCGTACCGTTGGTGCTGACACGCGCACCGAAAACACTATGTACGCTGTCGACAAGGTGGTAACGATTATCGACCCAGAAGACGTAATACTGGTCGTTAGCGTACACTGCGCATGGATATTCCTGCACATCAGCTGCGGCACAAATAGGAAAATCAGCACAAGGTACAACTAACGACAACACTAGAATGATGTTCATACTACCTCCATTAAATACAGAATATTTCGAATTTCGAAATTCAAATTGCGCATTTAACTAAATAGAAGGCATAGCCTTCTCATCGCCACCAGTTTTCCTGCGGAATTGCCTCGGTTGGCAGACCTCTGCTCTCAAAGTAGTCTTTCATCTGTGTCTTCATCACAAGGAACTCAGATGCGGCATGGGAAACACCAACCAGCACCATCTTCAGGTTCTTGGTGAATGATGCAATCTCTTCTCTTAGACGCGCAACACTCAATCTAACACCCTCATCCTGTGGCGTGTACCTGGGATACCATTCCCCAGTTAAGTACATATCACATGAATTCTCTTGCGCCTGCCTCAGGTGTCCTATTTCGTCTCCACCGCCGGCAACGATCGCAATCCGCTCCACTTCTTGCTTTAAACACCCACCGACTTCTATTCTGGAAACGCCAAAAATACCACGAATTCTTCTCAACAAAACATCGGTTTTCTGCAGTTCCACCGATCCAATCCTGCCAGCATATCCATTGCCATATCTGACAAAGCTTTTTTCCGTCTTCATACCCAGGGCCTGCACGATTGCTTCGTTCGTACCAATTTTTTCATGGCAATCCAG
>JBFEPB010000203.1:0-3857 GCA_041550295.1 bacterium
CCATCCTCAACAAAATACACCTCAAAGCCCCTCATGAAGGCACTACGTGCAGTTGTTTCGCAACAGAGATTGGTAAGTACACCGCAGACCACTACCTGCTTCACCCCTTTTGCCCTGAGCAGTTTCTCCATGCCGGTGTTCAGAAAACCATCATACTGATTTTTCACCACAACCGAGCCCTTTTTCGTATCGAGGACTTCAACAACATGACTCATGGGATCCTCTTCCTTTATTTTCTCCGACCACCAGCGCAGCATCAGATTATTTGGATCCTCGGAATCGATATGGCGCGTGAAAATTACCGGACGGCGGCACTGATCAAAAGCATCGACAAGGTCTCTTAGTTTCACAGCGAGCAAGTCTGAACCAGGCACAAAAAAGCTACTCGCCTTGTCGCAAAAGTGCCGCTGCATATCTATTACAAGTAGCGCAACGAGGTTTTTATCAATGGTGAAATCGTCCCTCATTGGTCTGTCCCTCCTCTGCCAACTATTTTGATCGTGGCTCTATTAATCAACAATAACAATGCGCCGCGCTGAGTCTATTTCCGCGCCAACCAGAAAATAGATACCGGCTGGAAGATCACGCACTGATACCACCGTAGTCCCCGGTTTTACTGACTGCTCTCGCAATACTTGTCCGAGCAGGTTAAATAACTTCAAATCCACCGGCGCCTGCCGAGAATTACTTATCTGCAGTAGGTCTCCTCTACGAAGCACGGTAGGCGCTACCTCGAATAATGGACGGTGTGCCCGAGGCAGATCCGTACCGCTGGCAATGCCGCTCGGTATCTGCAAGGCCTCGACCGCATCAAGCATGAACTGACTGGAAGCTTCGATACGAACGTAGCGCGCCGATTCCAGCGTAGTCGTACCCAAATCGAACTCGGTCAACGCCGCGCTGGCCGTACCAAGCGTCTCCCACGACCCGAACCAGTCGTTACTGACCTTGACCGTTGCCATCCCCGATCCGGTCGAACGATAGACCATAATATCGTTCCCGGGATGGTTGCATATCGGCGCATCAAAACCGAGCACGATCCACTTTGACAAATCCAATTGAAACGCCTGGCCGTCGTGAGGGCCTAGCGCCTCTGTCGGATATGTAAGGTTTGAAGTAGTATTGACGTAGCGACAGCCGATGAGGTCGGTTGCATAAATCGGTAATGACGAATCAGGTACGAGTGCGACGTCGATGTACACTGAGGAATCAGGTGTGTCTGTAGGAACAATCACATCATTGATCGTCTTCGGTGTATACCCGGGGCTGAATACAGTAACACTGTAGGTGCCGGGAAGATAGAACCGATGGAAATCACCGTCGATACTCTTCGCATAACTGTGCCAGTCAGCAGGGCTCACAAAAACCAGAGCACGTAGCCCTGTCGAATCGGTGCTGAGTGAATCATAGACGTAACCGTGAATACCCTGACCAGCCTTATGCATGAGCCAGAGCATGGCACCGCGCTCGCGCTGCCAGATAGAATCGATAGAATCAGCTGGCGGCGTTTTTAGGTCACACACCTCGACCGACCAACTCATCTCACCCCCGTAGCCGTAACCATGATCCTTGGTGCAACCGTTTATGGGATACATCCCGATCGAACCCTGGCTGTACGGGTAGCTGGTAAAAGCCGAATATCCCACTGAGAGATGGCGGATCAAGGTCTGTTCAGGCGGCGCCAGAGTGCTGGTATAGGACCACGGTTCGGACAGGAATTGTGTCCCGGCGTGAAACGACACGTACGAAACGAAAGAACGGCGCCAGAAATGCTCGACGAATCTCCGCGATTCGTTTTCACTCATGAAATCTGTGCCGCAATTCCACTCATCTCCCCACATCCATCCCCAATTCCGGTTCAGATCCACGGTTCGTGCATTATAGCGGCTGGTATTCACAAAACCATCGGGATTGACCAGCGGCGCTATCCATATCTCGCGCGTATCAACGAGACGCTGGACAAGGGTGTCGGTGACATAGCTCTCCAGCAGGTACCGGATCATCCAAAAACTCATTGCCCAGCCGATCTTCTCGTCGCCATGGATATTCCCTTCAAAATGTACTTCCGGCTCATCCTCGTCGATATTCACGTTGTCGGAAATCTTCATTATCAACAAAAGCCTGTTTTGATGGCTGTAACCCAGTGTATCGAGCCGGCAGATATTCGGATAATACGTCGCCATGGTCACCATCGAGTCGACGTACTGTTCATAAGTAAGATACTGGCTCCGGGACGATTTTATCATGCTATTTTGCCTGTACACTTCGGTTATATTTTCCCGGATGAGTTCCACGCTGAAATCCATGTTAGTGATCACCGGGTACATGTCCTTTGAAATCTCGGCAACGATATGGTCTGGATGCACCTGATTGACGATGACACCTATCCGGTCGAGTGACTTGATCTCGTGCGTGCCTATAGCGTCGATCCTAACCAGGTCTAGATCACTTGCGCCCATAAAACAAAAAAGCAATATTAAACTCGTAATATATTTCAAATTACCTCCTAATCTTTTCACTTGAGTAACCAACAGCATGGCATTATACGAAAACTAACAGCAAGTGTCAAGAAGGATACGTTAGGATCGTCAAACACGTTAATATGTTTAAATCGTTACGATCGTTAATAACGTTACAACAAAACTTCGAATTTGGAAATGCGAAATGCGAATTTGCCAATATCGGTAAGACCGTTAATAACGTTAAATCCTTGATACCCCTCATTCTTCGGGACACTGAATTCTGTTACCAAATCAGAGATTTGGACATAATTCGCGCTGGATTCTTGATGCTGGATACGTTTATCAACTTCTCAGCTTCCTACCTTCTTAGCTTCTTGTCGTTCTCAGCGCAGCGTGTCTGCTGCTACGCAACTCGATTACAGTGATAGCAAGACCCGTCCGTCTGTTTTAGTAATTAGGATTTCGGATTTCGGATTTGCTCAGAGTTTCGATATTCGTATTTCGTGCTTCAGTTTTGTTTAGTGTCCAGCATCTCAATGCCAACCCTCTGACCATCCGTATTAAGCGTCTCATCGTGCATACCCAACCGGTATGATGTACAGTGGTTTTTCGTTCTTCAATTTGAGCACTGAGCTCAGCCGGTCATCATCAAATGCTCCGACTGGGACCGATCCCAAACCAAGTGCGACCGCCTCAAGATGAATGTTCTGAGCACAATGACCTGCCTCAATATGAACATAACGGATGCCGCGTTCACCGTAGCGTTGTGTAGTGCGTTCGTAGATGGCAGTGATGATGACAACCAAGCCGGCATCGTTGATGAACCTCTGCCCAAGCGCTGCGTTCGCGATATCACGCCTAATGTCCTTTGTCATCTCCTGTTTCAAACCATGGGATTCAGGAATGTAGCGGAACAATCCATCGCTTTTGGCCACAAATACGATAAGCGGGTAAGTGGCCCCGGCTGAAGGTGCGGCACGGAATTCATGATCCTCTTCGGTCAAACCCTGACAAGACCATAAAATATTGCTTATCTGCTGCACCGTCAAAGCTTTGTCCTTGTAGCTGCGAATCGACCTTCTCTGTTCAATACACTCTTCTATTGACCGGTCAGTATAATCAGGAACCGGCAATTTGACCATGTCATTACCTCCCACTATGATACAAAGTAAAATCGGTAACATAAAACCTCCTCATACATCGTTGAGTTCTTTATGAACGTTAACAACATTAGATCCTTGATACAAAAAACTTTAAGACCGTTAAGTTCGTTAACAACGTTCTGCTTCTCCGTCACGAATTCTGTACAAATCTCTGATTTGTCCACAGAATTCAGTGTCCCGAAATCCCATAGGGATGAGGGGATCTCATCTTCTCATCCTCTTAACTTCTGAA
>JBFEPB010000204.1:0-3849 GCA_041550295.1 bacterium
AGGGGAAAGGCAAAGGACAGGAGATTGGCTTCCCTACCATAAACATACCAACGCCTGAGGACAAATTAGTGCCACTTGACGGTGTTTACAAGGTGTATGTGACCGTTGCAGGTCAGCAGCATCTCGGCGCCATGTTCTGCCGTCACGATATACTGGAAGTACACATCATCAATCTATCTGATGATCTTTATGGAAAAGATGTGACGATTCAATTCCTGGAGCGCATCCGGGGCATAGAGCATTTTGCCGATGACGCTGAACTCAAGGATGCCATTTCAAAAGACATAAATAGAATCAAGGGTTGAGGATTGCCCGGTTGAAACAAGCCAATCACTGAGGATTGACGCCAGTGGCGCGGTTATGGCAGTCGACCTAAGAAATATCCATCAGAATGTGTGGTTCAACAGCCTCCTTTAATTCCTTTATGAGTCTGTCCCTATCCCTCATTATGAAGCAGGGAACAATCTTTTCATTGTAGTACAGATTCGCAATATTCAGCTCCCGCACCCGGACTAATTTTCTGAGGATCAAGTCATCGAGCAGGGAAATACGGTGGAAAAAGATCTGAGGAATGTGCATGGCTGCTGCCTCAAGCGAAGCAGTACCCGAACTTATGAAGAGTAGATCGCAATCCTTCATCTTCTGATAGCGGTCAGTATGATACACCGTCAACAAATCCTGCAAGCGGAGTAATTCGTCAGCCTGTTTTCCGTCATAAGCGAACAGGCACAATTCTATATCGGGTCTTCGATTTCTTATATGACGTGCCAATTCCAGCACCACTTGCAGATTCCGCACGATCTGTGACCTCCTGGAACCGGGCATGAAACCGATGCGCCCCCTTCTGTCTTTTCTAACATACCCGCGCAGAGAATCGACCACCGGGTTATTGATGAGTATGGTCTGAAACCCGAGCCGTCGGTAGTAGTCGGCTTCGAACGGGAAAAATGAAATGACTGCATCCACCCATCGCTTTAATAGAACCCTGCGCAGGCCGCCCCACGCCCAGATCTGGGGAGGCAGCATGTAGTAAACCCTCATGCCATGACGCTTGGCAATTCTGCACAACAGCATATTCATGCCAGGATACGCCACGGCGATGAAGGTCCGGTAACGCACACGGCTTAGAAGGCGGGTGATTTTCCGGTAAAACAAATAATGCGACCTCAATGAAGACAGACTATCGCCCAATCCAAAAGCCATGAGAGGTTCGTATCCAAGAATTACCTCTGCACCTCCTTCTCGCATGTTGCCGTTACCGACTCCATGAATCAACACCTCTGGACACAGGGTTCTGAGTCGCTTTATGAATAGACCGGCGTAGACGTCACCGGACGGTTCGCCGGCACAGAAAAATATCGGTGGTTCGACCATTAATTTTACCATGACCTGCCAGTATGCGAGCGTGCGCTGCTATTTACGCAGCAGGAAATTGACGATGATAGTGATGATAATGCTGAGCACTATGCCAGTCATAAGCGGGAAGACAACGACCAAATTGTCCCGTCTCAATACGATGTCGCCTGGTAATTTGAATGGGATGAACTTCGGAAAAAACAGAAAAACAGCGCCCAATATCATTAACAGCAACCCCAGAATGATCAGAAATCGTGCGGCGCTATGCACTCAGAGCTTCAGGTTATTCCTTGGCCTCACTGCCTTTAGCTGGTGGCGATTCAGGCTTGGAATCAGGTTTTTTCAAATCGGTGGACTTTTTTTCCCTTTTCTCCGGTAAATGCGATCGTTTGTAGTCGGTCACATAGAATCCATTGCCCTTGAATATCAAACCAGCACCACCGCTGATCAATCGTCTGACCCTTCTACCACATTTGGGGCAGTCAGTCAAAGGCTTATCAGTAATCTTCTGGAATTCCTCAAATGTGTATTTACAATTCAGGCACTCATATTCGTAGGTCGGCATATGTTGAATGAGGAGAGTCAGGGTCAGGAGGCTCGAATGCCTGCCCCCTTGACCCCAACCTCCTGATTATCTATCCTTAATATTCACCACCGTAGCCGCCGGGTGGCGTCATTGGCGGGTTTTCTTCTTCTGGTTTTTAAACAACGACAGCCTCAGTAGTCACCAGCAGCGACGCAATGCTTGCAGCATTTTGCAGCGCCGTGCGGCTGACCTTCGTAGGATCGATAATACCGACTTCCACCATGTCCTCGAATTTCTCGGTCATTACATTATAGCCAGTGTTCAATTTGTCCTTTTTCACCTGTTCGACAATGACCGAACCTTCCTTCCCGGCATTGGCTGCCAGCTGCCGGGTTGGTTCTTCCAGTGCTCGACGGACGATCTCAACGCCGATTTGTTGGTCACCAGGCAGTTTCATCTTCGCGAGATCGGGCAGGGCACGGATGAAAGCAACACCGCCACCTGGTACTATCCCCTCTTCCACTGCCGCTCTCGTAGCATGCAGTGCGTCCTCGACGCGTGCCTTCTTTTCTTTCATCGCGACCTCGGTTGCCGCCCCTACATTCAGAACCGCGACACCGCCGGCTAGCTTAGCCAGACGTTCCTGCAGCTTCTCTTTGTCGTAGTCTGAAGTCGTTTCATCGATCTCTGTCTTGATCTGTCCGATACGTGCCTGTATGTCATCCTTCTTGCCTGAACCCTCGACTATGGTCGTGTTCTCTTTGTCGATCGTGATGCGCTTTGCGCGGCCAAGGTCTGATATCTGAACATTCTCCAATTTGATGCCTATATCTTCGGAGATCAGCTTGCCTCCAGTAAGCACACCGATATCCTCAAGCATTGCCCTACGGCGATCGCCATACCCGGGCGCTTTCACTGCCGCACAGAAAAGGGTTCCCCGAATCTTATTGACCACGAGTGTAGCCAGGGCTTCACCCTCAACTTCCTCGCTGATTATGACAATGGGTCTGCCTTTCTGCGCCACCTTCTCAAGCAACGGCACCAGGTCCTTCATTGCACTAATCTTCTTCTCATACAGCAGAATATAGGCATCCTCAAGGACCGCTTCCATTCGTTCCGGATTGGTTATGAAATAAGGTGAAAGGTATCCGCGATCAAACTGCATGCCCTCGACGACATCGAGTGTTGTTTCCATGCCCTTTGCTTCCTCCACCGTGATGACTCCATCCTTGCCGACTTTTTCCATGGCATCGGCGATCAACCTGCCGATCGTTTCGTCATTGTTTGCAGATATCGCCGCGACTTGCGCAATATCGGTCGAACCTTTTATCGGCGTCGACAACTTCTTCAAACCGGCGACGACCGTTTCCACGGCTTTGTCAATGCCCTTCTTGATCTCCATGGCATTAGCGCCTGCCGTAACCGTTTTCAAACCTTCGCGGTAGATAGCTTCGGCAAGTATGGTGGCGGTAGTCGTTCCATCACCGGCAACATCAGAGGTTTTGGATGCAACTTCCTTGACCATCTGGGCACCCATGTTCTCAAACTTATCTTCGAGGTCTACCTCTTTTGCCACTGTGACACCGTCCTTGGTGATTGTCGGTGCACCGAACTTCTTTTCCAGGATGACATTTCTGCCCTTGGGACCAAGTGTCACCTTCACCGCATCAGAGAGCAGTTTGACGCCTCTTAGTATCGATCTCCTCGCATCTTCGTTGAATTTAATCTCTTTCGCTGCCATTTTCTGTCTCCTTTATTTCGTTTTCTCAACTATACCTAAAATATCATCCTCGCGAATAATCAGGTACTCCCCATCTTCTATCTTCACTTCGGTTCCTGCATATTTGCCGAACAGAATGATATCACCCTTCTTGACCTCCAGCGGAATCCGATTTCCCTTTTCATCTTTCCGCCCATTGCCAACCGCGATCACCTTGCCCTGCTGGGGTTTTTCTTTCGCCGTATCC
>JBFEPB010000205.1:0-3803 GCA_041550295.1 bacterium
CCTTCGAAGATCCACGATATTTTGTAGTTTAGCGCATTCGTGCATGCTCTCGGCTCAGGGATGCCGGCACCGTAACTGAAGTAGCTCGTCACCTTTTCCAATCTTGATATACCCTCGCCAGCCATTACGAGGTCAATTCCCGGGTCAAGGCCAAATTCCGGCAGGATCGCCAGACCCTTGCTTGCAGCTTTCGCATCAAGTTTCCGGTGTATGCCGTGCGTGTAGTACGTATTCACAAAATGCCAGCCCGATTCAATTGCCGCCGCAGATACATGCGGAATCAATTTGATCGGAAGGAGATCTATTACTACACCTGGTTTATATCTACGCAGCAATTCATTCAGGGACGATTTCTCGGAAACATCCATTTTTGATGCAACGACACGCGAGTCACCGAACTTCTTCTTTGCCCAGTCAACAGATTTCTGATCAGAGTCAACTGCGATGATATGCTCGAATTCCCCGAATTTCACCAAATCATATACCGCGGCGCGGCCTTGCATACCCAAGCCCAGAACAATCACGTCCATAGAGTACCTCCCATCGCTTTACTCGATATAACCTGCAGTGCGTAAAACCGGCAACGGCAAATTAGAGATCTCAGGATATCCCATATCCACCGGTTCGCGAATCTTCGAAAAGAAACAATCTCGGTGCGAAAAAAGTGAAAAGCAGAAAGGCAAGCAATAAGATTGTCAGTAAGATCATCGCTAGTTTACGTGAATGCAAAACGCCGGCTGTTGCCGAGAACGTAGCGAAACTGACACACTGTCCAACGCCGACAGCAAACACAAAAATCAATATGTCCAACAGCAAAACATCGCGACCGACAATCCACAAGTAGCCATAGAACAAGATAATAATGACGGCCGGCATTACATACAAACTCAGCACTTTGCCAACCACAAAATTACGCACCTGCCTTCCTACATACTTGTACTCAATCAGCATGAACAGAAGAGCAGGCCAGAAGGCGAGTTTCAGATGCTCCCAGGTGCTTTCGTTAACTGCCGCTATCAGAGCGAGCGGCTTCCATCTACCAGACCAATCGAAGACAAAATGCAGTAACGAACCGATGAGATTGATGAAAAAAAAGCCTGCAAACTCCCAGCGTGCTATGGCACGCCTATCCACAGGTCCGGGATTCACCAGCAACCTTGTGCTTTTCAACTTCTTGATGCGTGGCGTGTCTTCTATTGCGCGGTTATGTCGAAGTGAATAACTTCGTCCATTGAAGTCGTCTTGAGACTCAACTCCTCCTCACCATTTACAAACACCTGACAATGCAGCGTATCAACCGTATCGGTGGTATCCTTGCGAACCCATCCCTCAATGCTCTCGCCGCTCGAGAGCGTGAAGTTGTATTCATCATTTGTGTAACCTTCCATGAGAACACTATCAATGGCGGCTGAGAGTTGATAATATCCGTGGAACGGCACTGCGAGATCCTGCGGGTTTGTTAATCTGAGTGATACACCCGCTTCGTCTTCACCCCCACAACCCACATACACCAGCAGCATTGCTGCAAAAAACACCAGGAAAAAACGTTTCATAATTCCTCCTTCATCCAAGACCGTGGATAATTATACGATATCCTTAACAACTGTCAACCGCTTCACTGAGTTCACTGCCCACATGAATGCACCAATTGACTCGATTCTTGTCCACGAAGATGTTCACTCAATATCTAAGCGAAAGGCAACTGATCCCACCATCGATCTTCCGAAATTCTGAAACGTTAATTTCTATAATCGAGTAGCCCGCACCTTCAATTTTCCGCTTGGACTCTCTATATCCTGCCGGCATCAGAACATAATCATTGACTCGTATACAATTCGCCGCATAACTTTCATCGTCGTCTAAGATAATCGCATTCAAGTCGGCAAACGCAGGATTATTTTTGAATTCGCCTGCCAGAACAACGTTACTGCCGTCAAGATATGCCACACCGGTTTTCAGATGCAACGCTTCGGTCACAGAAATCATGGAGGTCGTATAACCAAGGTCAGCCAATATGCTGATCAATTGCTCTGCTCCATCAAGATTCGTCCTTCTTGTAATACCGATGTAGAAATGGTCACCGAATCTCAGCACATCACCACCTTCAAGTGTTCCCGGGGTCTTTATGCGGGTTATGTTTGAATGGCGTTTGCGCAGGACCTCCTCGACGCTAATCTCCTCACCTTTTCTGCTGCCAACTCCGAGATTTCCTATTATTACGCCCCTTTCAGTGAGCACGGCGCAATCCTCAACAAATGTGGAATCAGGGTATTGCTCCAAAGGCGACATTATGTCCACTTCAAGGCCGCATCGGATCAGTGCTTCAATGTACTTTTCGTGCTGTTGAAGAGCCTTATGATAATCTGGCTTGCCTAAATCCGCAGTGGTCACTCCCTTGACAACCGAACGCCCAGGCGATCTGACTATTGCTTTAGTGAACATCATGACGCTACACGCTTAACAAAATTACCCATACGACCGAAGAACATAAAACCTTTTTGTATCAAGTATCGTTATTCAGCGAGATTAACGAAAACAACGTCATTGGTGAATTCGCATTTCGCAATTCGAGATTCCAAATAGCCTTTGTCACTCCAGCTTCCTGATGCGCAGTTCTGTGTCCGGGTTTTCTTTTAGTAACTCCTCCAATTCTGAAAGATCCGTTTCTCCATAGTGATACGGATAAAGCACCCTGGGCTTCAAAGCATTGACCGCATCAACAACCATTGCCGGTGTCATAGTATAAGGCAGGTTCACTGGCAGGAAAGCATAGTCAATCTTTTCGAGGGCCTTCATCTCGGGAGTGTTCTCAGTATCGCCGGCTACATAGACGCGAGTATCGGCAAAAGTAAACACATACCCGTTTCCTTCACCTTTTGGATGAAAGAACTCTCCACTTTCACGCTTGTGTATCAGGTTGTAAGCCGGAACAGCAGTCACATTTATGTCCGCGAAGGTCTTGCTTTCCCCGTTCCTCATTACCACACCATCCTCAACCGTTTCAGCACACGTCTCCGTACATACGATTACCGTATTACTTTTTCGCAACTCGCTCAATGCAACAGGGTCAAGATGATCACCATGATGATGAGTAAGAAATATCAAATCGGCATCGGGCAGTTCGGCATAATCAGCCAAACGGCTCCATGGATCAACGTGAATCACCTTGCCATCGAATTGAAACATTAATGTGCCGTGTCCGATGAATGTGATCTCGAGGTCTCCTGCAGAGGTCTCGATGATATCCTTTTCAAACTCATCGACCGCCATGACTGGCACCGCAAAACAAAGCATCAGCAATGAGAATGCAACTGTATTTATCATAAAACCTCCCTGCTCTTCCATTCTACCCTAATGTAATAGTGAGTCAAGGGGACTCGCTCCCCAACATGACTGTCCCCAGACGACGCCTGCACGTTCGACGCCTCACGCCCCTAATGACAAGAAGATAAGAAGCTCTGAACTTCAGAAGCTAAACGACACTACGAAGCTAACGGAAGCAACGATAATAACGAGAATAACGTAATTAACGAGGTTAACGAACCAAACGTTCTGTTATCCAGTATCAAGTATCGAGAAGCCAGAATCCAACGTTATTAACGGTATTAACGAACTCAACGATCCTAACGATGCTTTGTGATATTAACGATCTAAACATGTTTGTGTTCCTAACGATCCTAAAGGGTCCGCATCAAGGATCTAGTATCAAGTATCGTTTCTTAGTATATCGTAAACAAATATGATAGTTTGACCAGGAATACATTGTCCCCATCTTCTTCGATCAATGACCGGATGTCATTTCC
>JBFEPB010000206.1:0-3797 GCA_041550295.1 bacterium
CGGTGATCATGGCCTGGTGCGTTGATTATGTAGTATATTCCTTCAATCTCGGCTGGGGTGAGGATGCGAGGTTTTTCTTTGAACGGGAGTTCCTTCAGTTGAGCGGAGGTCCAGGGTTGCTGGGTGGCATAAGATGGCCGATCGTGATCGGGCTCGCAGTAGTCTGGCTGGCTATCTACCTCAGTCTGTTTAAGGGCCTGAAGGCGCTGAGCAAGATAGTGTTCTATACGGTAATTACACCCTGGGTGATACTGGTGATCATGGTCATAAGGGGGCTGACGCTGCCCGGTGCGATCGAAGGCCTCAAGTTTTATCTGACGCCGAATTTCGCCGCCCTCCTGAATCCGCGCGTGTGGCTCGCAGCATACGGCCAGATATTCTTCACACTGTCATTAGCGATGGGGACGATGATAGTCTATTCAAGTTATCTGCCCAAAAAGACCGATATCACCAACAATTCATTCATTGTCTCGCTGGCGAACTGTGGTACGAGTTTCTTTGCCGGGTTCGCAGTATTCTCGATATTGGGCTATTTGGCTCAGGCAATGGGGGTTGGTGTACCGCAGGTGACACAGTCGGGGTTTGGTCTTGCGTTCATAACCTATCCAACCGCAATCAGGCTGCTGCCGTTCATCCCTGCTTTCTTCGGTATTCTTTTCTTTATCCTGTTGCTCACATTGGGTATAGATTCAGCGTTCTCACAGATCGAGCCGTTCGTGGTTGGCTTCACTGATAAATGGCATTTCAATAAAAAATGGGTCTTACCTATCGGATGCATTTGCGGGTTCCTTATCGGTATCATCTTCACAACAAGAGGAGGTTACTACTGGCTTGATATCGTTGATTACTTTGCCAGTTCGTATGGCCTGACACTGGTTGGGTTGCTTGAATGCATTGTCATCGGTTATATCTACAAGGCTCATAAGATGCGTGACTATGTTAATGAAGTGTCTGAATTCAAGATCGGTAGATGGTGGGACATCTGCATCAAGGTCGTGACGCCAATCGTTCTTGGCATCTCCCTTATCATGAGCGTGATAACGCTTGTTCAGAAGGGCTATGGTGGTTATCCAACGTGGGCGACGATTGTCGGCGTTTCAATCACGATCGGGATCATTGTCGTGTCTTTCGTGTTAATGACGATAAAAGGCAAATTTGTGCCAACAGAAAAGTCGGGTAACTGATCAAGGTCTGTCTGCTGATGGTTTCTTGACTTGGGTTGGCTGTTTTGTATAATGCTTTGTGTAAATAATGGGAGGTGTATATGCCAGTATCGGCGATAATCATGCTGGTCGTCGGTTGTGTTATTCTCTACGGCGGGCTGGTTTACTGCATTTCGCGAGCTCTCAGAAAAAAAGAGAAGTTGGAAGGAGGTGATTAGAGAAATCCTAAACGCAGTTTTTTGTAGATGAGGAGGTGAAAGATGAAACGATTGCTTGTAGTGTTGGTGGGTGTTGTGGTATGCTGTATGAGTTGTGCTCCGCAACAGGGCGATCTATGGAGTAACTATGAAATGACCTTTAAGCAATGCAAGTACGTCGACCTCACCCACGCCTATAATCCTACGATTCCAGTATGGCCTGGTTTCGGGAACGCCCGTTTTGAGGCTTGCCGTGCAGGTGCAGATATCCCCGGCTATGTGAAAAAAGGAGACGTCTACACCTACAAGGATCACGGTTTTGTTGCAACGTCATATTGGATACCTACGGACCAGTACGGCACACAACTGGATCCGCCGGCACATTGGGACGAGTATGGGGCAACAATAAGTGATCTTCCGGCGACTTTCTGTATAAGACCTCTGGTTGTGATAAACATTGCTGACAAAGTAGTAGAAAATCCCGGCTACCATCTCGGTATGGATGATATAACCGCGTGGGAGGACAAATACGGCATGATTCCAGAAGGTTCGGTCGTTATGGTGCGGTCTGATTGGTACAAGGGTTGGGAGACGAATGAGAAGTTCAATCAGAAGCCATTCCCCGGAGTTGGTCTGGATGCGATCAAATTCCTGCACAATGAACGTAATATACTCTTCCACGGTCACGAGGCTCTGGACACGGATACTACACCGAGCCTTGAGGGTGAGTATTGGCTGATGCACAATCATTTTTGCCAGGCAGAAGGCGTGGCAAATCTAGATAAGGTGCCTGAGAAGGGTGCCTTGATCGCAATTGGCTTTGCTAAACCAGAGGGTGGCACCGGCGGCTATGCGCGTTACATTGCGATCTGCCCGCCAGACTGGGAATATGGCGTTTCGGTTCTTGAAGCGCCAGGGGCGCCTTTGCCCAAGCAGCCATTTCCTTTGAAGCGGGATGAGAATGGGGTAATGAAACCAATGAAGCCTTAGTAACCAAGGAGGAAGGATGGCTAAAAGGTTATTCTGTATACTGTTGCTCATATGTATAGGATCCCTGGCCTTTGCAAAAAAGCCAGAGATTACAAACAATGGCACATTCTATATCTACAGCTTTTTCTGGCAGAATGCGGATTTCGATACCGGTGCCATTGACGACGGCGATCAATTCTTCTACATGCATGCCGACGTTGGCATATTAGCTGACTTCGGTTCTGGTATTTCCACTCAGGTAACGGTCGGTGGTTGGGGCACATTCGGACTGCATCCGGTTACTGGCGAAGGTTCCTGGGGTCAGCTGTTAGGTCTGGAAACACCAGGTCAGGATGTTGCGGTGCGTGAAGCATATCTGGATATAGCCAACCTTTTCGATTCGCCGATTTGTTTCAGAGCGGGAAAGTTGCATGTCTTATACGGTGATGGCATTTATGACGGCGGCGAGGATGGAGCAATGGGTGCGAAGTTCTATGCCAGCACCGATGCCTTTGACGTCGATGTTTCATGGTACCGGCTGTACGAAGGCGGCGGCTGTTGGTGTTCGCGTACGACGTCTAGTTTTGTAGTGCCCGATGATATGGATTTGTTCGGTGTATGGTTGACCGGCAAATTCCTCGAAGGAGCGGGGCGGATTTCTCCCTATTTCTTCTATCGTACGTTCAGTCAGTACGATGTAATGTATGAAGAGTGGACCGAGGAGGATAATCCGATGTGGTTCGGCGGGAGACTGGATTTTGGCCCGGTCGCCGGGCTCACACTTGCCGGTGAATTCACCATGATGACGGGAGATAACCTCCTTGATTATGTGGATACGGTCGTCACGGACGTGACTTTTGACTATGCAGGCATGCACTATATGGGCAAACTGTCATTTGCTCCGCCAACACTGCCAATTTTCTTTGGCGGCGCATATGTGGCGATGACGGGCAACGAGGTTGAATATGACACGCTCGGCATTCCTCTTCCTGACAACGAGAATGAGCTCTACGAGTCTCCGATCTGGGGTCCGTATACTTTCGGGTTCTACAAGTGGTGGCCTGGTTTTGGCCCGGCTCATGTGCAGAATACTCCATATGGATTATCGCTGTTGTATCCAGAGCAATCACTGGCGAATAACCTGAATGTGATTAATGCCAATGTCGGATTTCACAATGGGCCATTGATGTTCAGGGCTGATTTTTTCAAGTATAGCAGGAACTGGATTGCGGATGACGGCATTCCTGAACTAGATGAAGGCGACATGGGTATTGAAATCGCGGGTCTCATGACCTATACAATGAGAAAGACGCTAACACTAGGTGCCACGGTTGGCTATTGGATGCCCGGCGACTATTTCAGGTTCGGTGATGTAGATGCGGAACTTGAGAGCATGCTCGGTGGTTATCTGTTTGCCTACCTTAGCTTCTGAATCTTCTTTTATCATCGGGGGCAGGATTTTCCTGCC
>JBFEPB010000207.1:0-3793 GCA_041550295.1 bacterium
GACATTCACTGAACCGCTGTCAGGAATCAGCAGCGTCGAAATGCATTTGATGAGGGTAGTCTTGCCTGCACCATTGGGTCCGAGCAGGCCGAATAGTTCCCCCTTCTTGATAGTAAAGCTGATGCCGTCAACGGCGCGTACTTCATCGGCCTTACCCTTCTTAAAGACCTTGTGTAAATCTCTAACGACGATCTCACGATTCTCAGCCATCGTCAATAATATCCATATATGTTCAACTTTCAAGCCTGTATTTCATTCATTGTTGACAGTCATTATCATAAAATATATAATCGAATAGATGATACATAGACGCGTAGCTATCATAGTTGTCGCAATTATTGCAGTCTTCTTCGGAGGGACAGTTGGATATATGATCATCGAAGGATGGTCATTCAACGAAGCACTTTATATGACCATCATCACTATATCGACGGTCGGATACGGAGAAGTGAGACCTTTAAGCGGGAGTGGGCGAATCTTCACTGCCACGCTCATAGTCAGCGGCATTTTGCTGATCGCAACGGGAGCCAACTTCATATTCTCTTCAATCATGGAAGGAACATTCGGGGAGATATTCAGGAGGCAAGGAATGGAACAGAAGATCTCAAAAATGAAAGATCACTTCGTAATTTGCGGGGTGGGCGCAGTCGGCGAAGATATCATACATGAATTCATCAGTGCTGATGAGCCTTTCGTCATAATAGACAAAGAACAGGAGGTCCTTGAGACATTCGTCAGGGAAAATCCAAAGATACTGTATATTACTGGTGATGCAACCCATGACGAAGTACTGAAGTACGCAGGGATAGAGAACGCGAGAGGCATCATCGCAGCGCTCGGGAATGACGCGGATAATCTGTATATATGCCTCACTGCGCGATCCCTGAATCCTAAACTGCGCATCATCTCGCGTGCCGTCGAAGCAGCATCAATTGATAAATTAAGAAAGGCAGGCGCCGACTATGTATTCTCTCCGGAGAAGATCGGTGGAATACATCTTGCTGCGGCCGCATTGAGGCCAACGGTCATATCTTTTCTCGATACAATACTGCGTGGGCAACATCTCAACCTCCTGCTCGAGGAAGTCACCGTGAAAGATGGTTCGACGATCGCCGGCAAGACACTCAAGGAGACGGAAATATCAAGGAAGATCGGCATCGTCATTCCCGCCTTGAAGTCTGCAGAACTGAACAAATTGACTTTCAATCCGAGCTCAGATAGCATCATTAATCCGGGCGACACTCTCATCGGATTTGGCACACCGGAACAGATTATTCAACTCAGAAAGATGTGTACCTGAAAACAACGGGGTCGATATGCCGTTGAAAAAGGAACTCGGCCTTTTTGAAGTATTCGCCATCGCCGCCGGAGCCATGATAAGCTCTGGCCTGTTTGTACTTCCTGGCATTGCTTTTGCCAAGGCCGGGCCCGGGATGATCCTGTCATATATCATTGCCGGTGTGTTCGTCTTACCGGCGCTGCTGAGCAAAGCCGAATTGGTTACGGCAATGCCGAAAGCAGGCGGTGATTATTTCTATATAACGAGGAGCATGGGTTCTGCGCCGGGAACGGTCGCTGGATTGGCAAGTTGGATGTCATTGAGCCTGAAAACGGCGTTTGCGCTGATGGGCATGGGAATATTCGCGGTCTTGATCAACCCCGGGCTCAGTATCACCACGATAAAATTAATCGCGATAGCTTTGTGCCTGGGGTTCATGCTAATTAATATCATGGGCATCAAAGAAGCGGGGGTAACGCAAATCCTTCTCGTCGTCGCGCTCGTCGTCATTCTCGTCCTCTACGTGATCGTCGGTTTTACCAACGTCCACCCGCAACGACTCGCTCCCTTCACACCGCATGGATTTGGCCGCGTGCTTTCGACTGCCGGGCTTGTCTTTATATCCTTTGGTGGATTGACCAAAGTTGCCAGTGTGGCTGAAGAAATAAGAAATCCAAAAATAACAGTACCGTTGGGAATGCTGCTTGCATACGTCGTGGTCCTGGGATTATACGTTGCCGTGGCTTTTGTCACCGTGGGAATACTGGACCCGCAGGCACTGAGCAAATCCCTGACCCCAATTTCGACCGGCGCAAAAACCTTCTGGGGGCTGGGTGGCGTCATTGTAACCGCGATCGCCGCGCTCCTGGCGTTCGTCTCCACTGCCAACGCCGGTATCATGTCGGCCTCACGTTATCCCCTGGCTATGAGCCGCGACGAGATCCTGCCCGGTTTCTTTTCCAGGATAAGCAAGAGATTCAAAACCCCGCATATCGCGATCATGATAACCTCGCTCATCATGATCGTGACGATACTCTTTCTCGAACTGGAGGTCTTGATCAAGGCTGCTTCGACCATGCTACTCCTTCTATACATATCGGCAAATCTTGCAGTCATAATCATGCGAGAAAGTCGCCTCCAAAACTACCAACCCAGCTTCCGGGCACCGTTCTACCCCTACCTGCAGGTCGCCGGCATCCTGGCGTATCTGTTTCTCATCGTCGACATGGGTGCTATTACGCTCGCGATGACCGCAATTTTCATCTCTGGTGCGCTGGTTTGGTACGTGTTCTATGTTCGACCCAAGATAACGAGAGAATCTGCCCTCATGTGTATTGTCGAGCGCGTTACCGATCGACAGATCGCCACGGATTCTTTGCGTGAAGAACTACGTGAAGTGGTCAAAGAACGTGAAGAGATAATTGAAGATGAATTTGACCATATAGTGAAAGATGCGATGATACTTGATCTGCCCCAGAGAATGCATTTTGATGATTTTGTACAGATCGCCTCTGAGCGACTGAGCGTAAGGATGGGCATCGAAAAAACCAGATTTGTCCAACTTTTCGTTGAACGGGAGAAACAGTCATGTACTGCCCTGAGGCCCGGGCTGGCGATACCGCATATCATCATCGAAGGCCAGAACAAGTTCGAGGTCCTGCTGGTCCGGTCGAAAGAAGGCATAATATTCCCGGACGCACCTGAGCCGGTACACATAATATTCGTGTTGGTCGGTACGCAGGATAGAAGACGATCCCATCTGAGAGCGCTAATGGCGATCGCCCAAATATCTCAAGACCCCAACTTTGACAACGCCTGGCATAAGGCTGGGAAAATCGAAGATCTGAGGGACATCATATTGCTCGACAAGAGAAAAAGGCACTGATGCCGATAGCCCAGAAATAAAAGAAACCCAATTGTTGTGATATTTAAGGATAAATGCTTGACTTTGATGCACTCCGCGTGTACAATAAACGATGGTTGGTATCGGTTATGACATACATCAGCTCGTACCCAGACGGAAACTATTTCTGGGCGGCGTAAAGATCGACTTTGACAGAGGACTGGCCGGTCATTCAGACGGCGACGTACTGATCCACGCGATATGTGACGCGTTGCTGGGCGCCGCCAACCTGGGTGACATTGGCAGGCATTTTCCGCCTGACGATGAGCGGTATAAAGATATTTCAAGTCTCAAACTGCTGAAAGCGGTCAGTGAATTTCTTAAGAATTCAGGATATATGGTGAAACATATTGATAGCGTGATCATTGCTGAAGCACCCAGGATACTACCTCATGTCGAGGAAATGAAAACCGCGATCGCAAATACGATCGGTATTGCTTGCGACGCGATCTCTATCAAAGGAAAATCAAACGAAGGGTTAGATGAAATCGGTGCGGGCAAGGCGATTGCAGCGTGGGCCGTTTGTCTGATCGGGAGGATCTATGCTACCCCTGAAGGATAGTCTGAAAGCACGCACAAGGCCGTTCGTTGTCTACGCCATTCTTGCCGCC
>JBFEPB010000208.1:0-3778 GCA_041550295.1 bacterium
GAGGCAAAGAGATTGCTCATAAAAAGATTTTCGTCGATCGTCCCGGATTTGGAGAAGCATATTGAATTCGAGGATGCGGCAACGCCTTTGACCTACGAACGCTACACTGGTAACACGGACGGCGCTTCGTCGGCATGGTCATGGAATCCCAACAAGTGGTTCTACAATAATCCGAACACCACGAAGGTCGATACGCCGGTCAAGAACCTGTATATCAGTTCATGCTGGGCCTATGAATTCGGTGGTATCCCGACCACGATAAAGGCTGCGTACATGTGCGCGAAACGGATCACTTAACGGGCGGAAGTTGAGAACCTAAGAAGGTAAGGGGACTGGCTCCGCAGGGTGCCTGTCCCTGGTCATCGCAATGACCCAGCAATAGGCAATTGGATTCGCGATGGGTGCCGTGCGTTCCTCAGTAGCGTTACGGTCGCCGGTTCTTCGCTGGGTAGTTCATCCCATCCCGCATTCGCGCAAGTAATTGTGACTCTGATACGATTGCCCTTGTTGAAAATATTCGCCGTTGGCATCATATCAAATCTCAATTCCGCTACTTTCTTAGGTGTAAGGGGTGCGACATCTACTTCATAGTGACGATGCCAGGGTAATCCTATGTTTTCAAAGGGCGGTGCCGCCTCAGCGCGGTGTGATGCGCGTAATAGTCCGTCGGTGATGTAATGACTGTAGCCGTCTGAATCCACTTCCTCGAGGTACGCGTAGAAATTGCCGTCTGCTGCTGTTGATCTGACGTGCAGGGTTATTACAGGATGACCGATCACGGCAATGTCTTCTGCCAGCGGCGGTGTCGTGTAGGTCAATCCTTTCTTGTCATTTTCTGACATGTCCGGATCTTCTATGCCCATGTTCGGACCGCGTGGTCCCTTGAACTCACCAACAGTGGCCGCATAGTCAACCGCGTATCTATCTTCGCCTTTTTCCTTGTCGGGTGTTTCGATAGTCAGAAACCCGTCGTTGATCGATCCAATACTCCCTGTTTTTCCTTCTGAGAAGTAGTAATCCACTGTTTTGATACCGGGAAGTGGCCACTTTTCAGCTGTGCGCCACGTCCATTTGTCCGGTTTCTCCATTAGTGCATAGTTGATCGGTGGTTCGTCCATGACCCCATTCTCCACTCCCTTGAGCCAGTAATCAAACCAGCGAAGCATTTCTGTTGCATAGAGTGCAGCGCGTTCTTTTCGCTTGGCCGGATCTTGATCACTATGCGCCCAGGGGCCGATCGTTATCTTCTGAGGATTTTTCAGATTCACAACCCACTGAAATGCGTCGCGTATGTAGACATCAAACCATCCTGCCCATTGATAAACCGCAATACCCGATTCGTTCATTGCTTTAACATGAGTCATCAGATTATTAACGGTCCACGGTCTGAGAATGCCCTCTTCGCTGTCACGAAAACGAAGACGTGAATATTCTACGGGCATTATGTTTCCCTCATGTTGTTTTCTTGCCTCGGTCAGCATTTCCCCCTCGGTATCCTCGTCTACCGGCGCAGCCGATGTTTCGTTTTCCTGAGACTGAAAAGCGGCAGTGACTTTTTCCGGGATGACCTTACGGTAAATGCCTCCGGGATACAGTAACTGATAAATGTCAAATGCGGCCATGGATGGGAAAAGGGCTTTCAGATGGGGCGGAGCATGGCTGGCCATAATGTACTGAATATTTCCACTGTAAGAGTGTCCGAGCATACCTACACTTCCATTACACCAGGGCTGTGCTGCCAGCCACTCTGTGATCTCATATCCGTATTTACCTTCCTCATAGGTAACCGGGTCATAGTTTCTACCGTATGACCCGCCCTTGCCTCGTGCATCAACGATTGCGATGACATACCCGTGTTTGACAAGAGTCTGATATGTCTCTGAGATATCGACCAGTGAAACGGGTTTTCCGTCTGACATTTCAGCACGTACGTACAGATAGTAATTCCAGACCACCGGCATTGATTTTTCAACGGCCTTGCCATTCTTTGCCGGTCGGATAATGTCAATTGCCAATTTCACGCCATCTGACATCTCGAGATAGCGTGATGTTCTGACCCATTCGTTGTAGATCGGTTCAGAATACCCTGCATATTTGCCGAACTCTGATGCGCGGTATCCAACCCGTTCGGGTTTCTGTGCGTTTGTTATCCTACCTCCAAGTATGAGAATTATCAATAACAACCATAATCTGTAGAATCTTGGCATATCTAAATCTCCTTTCTTTTATGATCAAACTCTCTTTGTCTTGACCCGTAACACCTTGATGCCTACCTGGGTGTGCCATTAGAAATATATCAGATATTTTATTTTTACCGCTCCTATCCGTTCGGCTGGGTGGAGACCGTCGCCCTCATTTCTGCGCAGGTCATTGAACGCGACATAAAGCCAGCTTTTCGGTGAGAAATTCCAGGAAAAGAGCAGGCCAATACGATTTGAATATATTTCCGCTGTTCTGAGCCTGCCATCTTCGGTCTGAAATACGAATTCCGAATAGACAGAAATTTCCACGTCGGCATTGACCTGATATTCGATACGCGGTGTCCAGATCGGTGTTATGGCGTGCAACTCTCCGGTTGGCTCCCACTCCACGATAAAGTCGCCGTAGGTTATGAACGACAACTGCGATATGGGCATAAAGCTCATCCAGTGCCAGATCCATAGTTGGCTGGCGATCCAATTCTGGTCGTAGAGCGCGCTGCGATAGTAGTTATAGCGGTGCGACCAGTCGAAACCGAAGTGCAGATTCATGTTCTCGCGCAACCCGCTCCACACCGAAGTTTCGACGTTGCGGAACAGATAGTTAGTGTCGGCTTCATACATCGGGCCGGCTTGCGCGTAGATGTTGAATCCCCAGAGATTACGAAAACGCGGCTCGACGAAAAATGAAACGAACTTTGACCATTGATCGCTTTCTGGATACTTGGTCAGGACCAGCCCCGGTTCAAGATAGAATCTGAGGATCGGACCGGTTTCTGGATACCTTGCTGGACCCGCCGCGAGATACAGGTCAGTCACTCCTTGCCAGGGCACATATCCGATTTCGTTGACGTCGAAGGAATCATCGACAGATACGAAGCTGCCTACCGCAATGAAGTTGCTTGAACGGTAGACGCCGCCAGATGAAACCGCGTAACCGCGCTTTCGATTTTTGTCGCTCAGCGCTGATTGGATTATGAATTGTGAAGGGCCGGACCGGTAGGCACCATCAACCCCGATCGCGTAGTTGTAATCGTCACGGTCTATTGCGGTACCGCTGAACATGAGGCCGATGTCAGAGTTATTCAATACCGAACGGTTGATGCGAGCCACGGCAAAGCCGCGGTTCGGCATGTTCAAAGTGTCGCCGGGAAGGGTGTCGTTGAATTCGCCGGTATAGGCACCCAGAGCCCCAAAGTTCCAGTCGCTTCCCTTGTTAATGACCTTCAGCCCGCCTAGAATCGGTATGGAGCCGATCCATGGTTGGGGTAGCGATTCGCCGACCCTGCGGCTATAAAAGATGTCCAATGAATTGAAAAATCCGAGGCCAAGATGCGACATTCTGAATACGTCCAGACCTTCAACAAAAAATGGACGGCGCTCTTCAAGACGGACCGGGTAGCGCGAAAGGTTGAAAGTGTAAGGGTCTGATTCGATGTGGGCAAAGTCAGGATTGACCGTTGCGTTAAGCGTCGTTTGTGATGAGGGGTCCCACTTGAAATTGAAGCTCAGGTTGGGCGTGTAATCGGTCGAGTCTCCTCTGCGGTCATAGCGGAAGAATCCGTCAGGGTATAGCTCAA
>JBFEPB010000209.1:0-3738 GCA_041550295.1 bacterium
CGGAGTCATCCAAAGAGGAAACCAGGACACCGTCAGTGGATTCACCGTTCAGCGCGCTGTTGTTCAAGGCGCAAACTGACCCCCACCTGGGTCTGATATACTACATCCGCGTATACTCGGGCGTAGTTGAAGGCGGCGATAAGGTTCTGGTTTACCCGCCGGCGAGGACCGACCGGATTGGACGGCTGTTATTGATGCACGCGAACAAACGCGAGGAGGCAAAGAGTTTATCAGTGGGTGAGATCGGTGTCGTCACGGGATTGCGCGAGTGCAAGACCGGGTATACCATTTGTTCAAGAAAACACCCTATCTCCTACGAGTCAATGCGTTTTCCAGAACCGGTTATTTTTGTCAGCCTGGAACCAAAAACGAAAATGGACGATGCAAAGCTTGATGACACCCTGAAGTATCTGCAGATAGAAGACCCTACTTTCAAGGTGCGTACTGATGACGAAACCGGGCAGAGGATAGTATCCGGGATGGGGGAGCTGCACCTGGAAATAATTGTCGACCGTTTAAAGCGTGAGTTCGGGGTTGAGTGCCATGCGAGCCGGCCTCAGGTTTCTTACCGTGAGACCATCGGCAATCCGGTGATTGGCGATGGTAGGTTCATCAAACAAACTGGTGGACGCGGTCACTACGGGGTCGTGAAAATGAAGATCGAGCCGACCGAGCGCGGTAGTGGCGTGAGTATTCACAACAAATTAAAGGAGGGGGTAATCCCGAGGCAGTATGTGCCGGCGATCGAAAAAGGTATCATTGAACAAACAGAGGTCGGAGTATACTATGGCTATCCAATAACCGATATTCAGGTGACGATACTGGATGGACAGTATCATCCGACTGATTCATCTGACCTCGATTTTAAGATCGCCGCTCAAATCGCACTACGCGAAGGTTTTGCCAAGGGTGATCCGATCCTGCTGGAACCGATCATGTCCCTCGAAATAATCGTCCCGCAAAACTATCTTGGTGACGTGATCAATGACATCAATGCCCGTAAGGGTAACATTCAGAAGATCGAAGCCAACAAGCAGGAAAAAATAATCGAAGCAACGCTGGCACTTGCGAAATCGTTTGGCTACGCAACCGACCTGAGATCGATCACGCAGGGACACGGGATCCACACCATGCAGTTCTCCCATTATGCGCCAAAAGATCAAAAGGAAGAAAAGAGCGATTAGCTGATCGGTCGACGTGATTCATGAGAGTCGAAAGGAAGGATGTGTGAAGAGAGAGTGTGTTTTCATCGATGTCTTTACCGAGATCGCGTATCAAGGGAATCAGCTCGCGGTCTTTCCTGACGGTGCAGGCCTGACCACCGAGCAGATGCAGAAGTTAGCCAAAGAGATCAATTACTCGGAAACGACTTTTGTCCTTAATGCGAAACAGCCGGATGCCGATTTCAGAATTCGCATTTTCACGCCGGGCCGCGAACTGCCGTTTGCCGGACACCCTACCTTGGGTAGCGCCTATGCAATCACAGAACTCTTTGACATCTGGTCGGAGCAGAAGGATATCATAAGGTTGGAGACAAACGTCGGAATAATACCCTTGAAAAAAGAGGGAGGTACGATTTGGATGACGCAAAATCAGCCTGGGTTCTTTAAACAACATACTGACAAAGAAACAATCGCAGCCTTGATCGACGTCGACCCGGAAGATATTCTGGATGAACCACCGATCGAAGAAGTTTCGACCGGTAACCGTGTGCTGATCGTGCCGATCAAGAGGTTAGGTGCGATACAGGAGGCTGAAGGTAATGCGACGAATATGAAGAAATTCTTCGGCCCGGATCTGGTCGGTCCTTATCTCTTTTGTCTTGAGACAACCGAACCGAAGATAAAGGTCCACACGAGATTCTTTGCACCGCATCTTGGTATTCTGGAGGACCCGGCTACTGGTTCAGCAGCGGGGCCGTTGGTGGGCTATCTGCTCAAGCATGGCCTATTCGGTGAAAAATTCGACATCCTGACCGAACAGGGTGTGGAAATGGGTCGCCGCTCGCTGATAATGATGAGAGGCGCGCTGGAAGGCGGTAAGTACTCCATCCGGATCGGTGGCAAATGTGCGTATGTCGGCAGGGGTGAATTTGAAATAGTGTAGCGTCTCAACAACGGACGCGCATCATACATAGTAAGTCGACTGCAGAGATCATACAGTTGTCAGGCCGTTTTGTGGTCTATTTTCGTTGCCGAAATCAAAGGTCTGGGTGAGGTTGGGTTCTACCAGACGTTGGTTTTCAGGTATTCGCTCATTGAGCGGGCGGCAATCCGGGCATCGCCCATGGCAAGGATCACTGTAGCGCCGCCGCGTACTACATCACCACCTGCCCAGCAGCCGGCTTTCGATGTCTTGCCGGTTTTCGAATCGACTTCAATGTTCCCCCATTTTCCAATCTTGAGATCAGGCGTGGTTTGGGGAATTAGTGGATTTGGGCTTTGACCAATGGCACATACTACAGTATCGACCGCGGCGATGAAGTTGGAGCCTTCGATCGGTACAGGACGACGCCTGCCAGATGCATCCGGTTCACCCAGTTCCATTCTGATGCACTCCATTTCCTTCACCCATGAATATTCATCAGTGGAGTATTTTATGGGCAACGTAAGATACTCGAAAATTATGCCTTCCTCCTGGGCATGATGGATCTCCTCAGCGCGGGCTGGCATTTCTTTCAGCGAGCGGCGGTATACGATCCTCACTTCATGGGCGCCGAGGCGCAACGCGGTCCGCGCGCAGTCCATTGCGACATTGCCGCCTCCGATAACGGCAACGCGCTTGCCGCGAACAATGGGCGTATCATATTCCGGGAAAAGGTACGCTTTCATTAGATTTGCGCGGGTAAGGTATTCGTTCGCAGAGTACACACCATTAAGATTCTCGCCGGGGATGTTCATGAACCACGGAAGGCCGGCGCCAGTACCTATGTACACCGCATCGAAGTCTCGTAGCAGCTGGTCCAGGGTCTTGGTCTTGCCGACAACGAAATCAAGGTAGAGCTTGACCCCGCATTTCACAAGATAATCGACTTCACGGTCGATTATCGCTTTCGGCAACCTGAACTCTGGTATACCGTATACGAGCACGCCGCCGGGCTTGTGCAAGGCCTCGAAGATGGTGATATCGTGGCCGAGCAGGACCAGGTCACCGGCGACGGTCAAGCCGCCAGGACCAGCGCCAATGACCGCTACTTTTTTCCCGGTTGAGGGTGGAATCTCCGGGATCGATGTTTCACCCTGGTCTGCCTCGCGGTCAGCCGCGAATCTCTCCAAACGCCCGATTGCAACCGGCTCATATTTTTTTGCCAGCACGCACAGTTTCTCGCATTGGTCTTCCTGAGGGCAGACCCTTCCACATACCGCAGGCAGAACGTTCTTTTCTTTCAATCGCTTTATCGCGTTCGTGAAATCTCCGTCGGCAATGAATTTGATAAAACCAGGGATGTCGATCTCGACCGGACAACCCTGAACACAGGTTGGCTTCTTGCACTGCAAACACCGTTTTGCCTCGGCCATGGCTTCCTGGTCATTATATCCGTAAGGCACTTCATCATAGCCCTTGATCCGTTCCTTAGCCGGACGCTCGCGCATTGGGGTTTTCTTTGGGATGATCTTGCTAGCCATAGGTTTCACACTCGTAGAAACTCAGGGAATAAACCTCTTCTTTCAGATATATCTTGCGGCGGGAGAGGAGATTTTCCCAGTCGACCTGATGCCCATCGAATTCAGGTCCATC
>JBFEPB010000210.1:0-3688 GCA_041550295.1 bacterium
GATGATCTGTCTGTTTCCTTTTTCCGGGATGGAGAGTGTATGCTTGACCTCTTTGACTTCGACACTCTGTATCGCCGTCCGGCAGAATTTTGAGAGGTGATCTGCATTGATGACATCGGTGGCGAACTCATTGAAATTCTCACCGTTGAAGACAGACAGGACAAATCCCAGGTTGCTCGGCGTGGCAGCCAGTTGTTCGTCTTTCTTGTTCAGGCTGATTTCGATCCCGCGGTTCCTGAAGAGGGTTGCCGTGGCATATGGTATCCTTTGACTGGCTTCAGCGAGGATGTTTCTTATATGGTCTATCATTTGTTGACTCACCATGAATTATAAACATATTCCCTCAGGGGTCAACAGTGCGTGGGTGCGAGGCATGCCGGACCCGCGAGGAAATGTGATACTGATTATGGAATCAATTGACAGTTGACATTCAGTGTCTATAATTTTGTGTGGAGCGAACAGGAAGAGTCATTGCGGTCGAAGGTTCGCAGGCGATGGTATGCTTCGAATCAGCCGAAGCATGTGCCGGATGCGAAGCCAGAGAGTTTTGCGAGGCATCCGGGTCAGAGAGATCGGTGCAAGTCGAGAATCGTCTCGGCGCAAGTGTCGATGACGAGGTCAGGGTTGAACAGACACCCGGTGTGGGATTATTGGCGGCTTTCCTGATGTTCGGCTTGCCGGTCATACTTGCGCTACTGGGTATGATACTAGCTGCAAGATGGCGGGAATCATGGGCGATTGTGATCCCCGTGCTTTGTTTCGGCATCGGTCTGCTGATCGCGAAATTCCTCAATAACGTGATCGCCCGCAGCAAGCTGTTTTTGCCTAGAATCATCGAAATAACGAAACGAAAAGGTTCTTGACTTTTCATCAATCAATGTTATAATAGCAGGATGGAGGCTAAATGCTGGTAACTATGCTTTCTTTGATAGCAACTGTCGGTTTTGAGTTCTTGTCTGTCGACCCGGTGGCTCATAGAACGGGCATGGGCTATTCTCTGTACAACGACGGTTACGATGTGCACTACAACCCAGGTGGTCTTGCATTTGCCAACAATACATATTACTCGGTTTCCTATTTGAACTACTTTGCCGGTACCCATTTTGGATATCTCGGTTATGAGCGCGAGCAATTGGGTGTGGGTGTTCGGTATTTCTATAGCGGTAGTATGAAAAGAGTCGATGTGACCGGAGAAGAGGAACTGGGTACATTCGGTGTCCATCATATTGATCTGAACGTAGGCAAGGGTTTTATCTATAAAGAAATAGGTATTGGTGTTTCTTTGAAGGGTGTTTACGCCAGCATCGATACGCTGAACGCGATAGGGATAGGTGTTGATGTCGGCGCAATATATATGATTGAGAAACCAGGGGTGCAGGTTGGTCTGTCAGTAAAGAACCTTGGCTATGGTGTCAAAGCCTATATCGATTCAAGGGAGATGTTCCCATATGAAATCACGCTAAGTGGGGCCAAGCTTCTGGATGCTGGATGGATTGGTGTCGATCTGGTGAAACCTGCCCTGCTCGACTTTGGGCTCAGAATCGGTGGCGCCTATTACATTAACCCTCTGCTACACTTGAAGGCTTCATACAGTACACTGTTGTCCGCGATAAGGTCCGAGGGTCTTGGTTTTCTCGCCGGTTTTACCTTGGGGCTTGGTGTGAGAAAAGACCGTCTTATGATTGACTATACTTACTCACCGTATTTTGAGCTCGGTGGCGGACATCGTATCTCTCTTAGTTTCGGAGGTTAGATTAAGTGTCAAAGGGTGCAGCCTCGTTCATTGTACTTTTTCTTGTATTAGCGCTGACGGCATTCTTCTTCTTTGGTCCTAATGTGCTGCCAGGTGGTGACGCACATGATTCAGATGTATTGAAAGAATTGACGGTGAAGAGATTCATGAGCCTTGGTAACTCCATAGCACATGCAGCCTTTGTTGAGGATGCGGTGATCATGACCGACGAGGCAAATCTCACCGAGATCATAACCCGTGTGCAAAACGATGAACCGGAAATATCATTCATGCACATAACTAATGCCGATAATGAAGTGCTTGTATCGACCGACCCGGCGATGGTTGGTCGGACATACGATACGGATGTGTTGGCGGGTGCGTCATCCGTCGTGAGAGAGCGAAACGGTTTGTATGAAGGAGGATTCTCGATCGAGGTCAGTAAGACTAAGGTGGGATTCCTTTATTTCGGAGCGAATCCAGGAGTGTCCACCGGAGCACTTTCTGCATCAGGGAGCCCGGTGGTCATCATCGTCGGAGTTGTTGTCGCATTTATTGCTTTCGTTGTGGCTCTGGTTTCGACGCGCAGGACGAAAGCAAAATTGATAGACGAAGTGAACCGGCGCCAGGAGGAGATATACTCTCCAAAAATTGAAGCATTGAGAAATGCCCAGAGCGACGCGCAGTCCAAGCTTCAGGATATAAATGAAAAGCTGAGAAATGCAGAACATGAATTACAGAAATTCACTGAAGAGTATCAATCGAAGAAGAGAGAAGCCGAGAACAATCCAATTGTTCAGTCGATTGAAAAACTCAAAGTATCGGAGAGCGATCTGATTCAGCGAATCGAAAAATTGAAGGAAGATGAAGGTCAACTCAACACGGAGATCAGTCTGCTTTCACAGAAGAGAGAGGAAGTCCTGAGCGCATTGGAAGCCGAGAAGAAGGAAGAGAGAACCCTGCACGAAAAATTAGACTTGATCAAGAAAAAAATACTCCATTTAGAAACACCAGGCAAGTAACAAGAACTTGGCTACCATCCTGATATCAATGAAAATATCATTTCTTGGTGTGTACCACGCGCCATGGATATTTTCAGATGACACCACCCGACCATGAAGAGTCAATACGTCAGTGAATTGAAGGCAGGTCAGTCCGTCAAGGAGGTCTTTGTTCTCGCGAAGAAGATAGTCAGAGACAAGAAAGATGGCCGTTTCTATGCTATCCTTGAATTCACCGACCGAACAGGAAGTATTGACGGTATCTCGTGGGACAGTGACAGCCTTGGTGATGTTTCCTCTGGTGACTTTGTTTTTATCACCGGTAACGTTGGCGAATACAGTGGCAGATTGCAGATCGTCGTCAATTCGATGAGCCCGGTTAATGATAGCGAAGTCGATGCGAGTGATTTTCTACCGACCTATCGTGGTGATATCGACGCGGTTATGAAGGATATACAGGGTTTCAAGGCAGCGGTGAAGGATCGCAATCTGTGCAAGTTATTAGATTCGTTGTTCGATGACAAGGAGTTCGCCATATTGTTTCGGTTGGCACCGGCTGCCAAGAGGGTTCATCATGCATATCTGGGTGGTCTCGCAGTTCATACCCTCGGTGTATTGAAATTGTTGAAGAGCATTCATGCGGTTTGTGACTTTCTGGATCTCGATCTGCTGATCACTGCAGGTATCCTACACGATATTGGTAAAATCGAGGAATATACATATAAGAGAAGCATCAATATTTCGGACCGCGGAAGGTTGCTCGGCCATATTGTGATTGGTAGTGAAATGATTGCCGACCGTATCCGCGCTATATCAGGCTTCCCGCGCGATCTTGAGTTGAAAATACAGCACATGATCTTGTCCCATCACGGTGAGAAAGAATGGGGTTCTCCAAAGCTACCCATGTTTCCTGAGGCACTTGTTTTACACTATGCGGATAACCTTGATTCAAAAA
>JBFEPB010000211.1:0-3677 GCA_041550295.1 bacterium
GCCTTTATTGAAATGGTGCTTTACCTCCCTGCATTCGGTGATCAAATCGGCAAAGCCTGCGAATTCAGCCGGCATGTAACGGCCGGTGAGTATGAGGACCAGGTTCTCGGGCTTACGTTTGAATAAAGAAATGACCTCGCTGCTTTTTATCAACCCGTAATTCACTGCGACATTTATTTCATCGAGGATAACAATATCAAATTCCTGGCTCAAAATCACATCATTGGCCCGCGCTAATGCCTTTTCAGCCAGATGGATGTCCTCGGCATCGGGATTCTCCGGGTTAACAAAATCGCGCCGTCCGTACTGTTCGATGGTGAAGTTCGTCAATTTCTTTGCCGCCTCGAGCTCTCCATATTTTACGTCGCCCTTCATGAATTGAATCATTATCACCTTCAACCCATGGCCGACAGCCCGCATCGCCTGCCCCAATGCCGCCGTCGTCTTGCCCTTACCGTTTCCAGTATAGATATGTATCATGATCCGACCTCACAGTCAAGCGAAGCCATAGGGGAAGCGCTGGCATTCAGCTCAACAGCATACACTCGCCGGCGAGAATATGCTCAATACCATAGTCAGCACGCATGATGATCAGCGCGCCGTGACTGTCGATGTCGAGAACTTTGCCAACTACCACACGATCCGGCAGCTCAACTCTAACATCACGGCCACGCATCAAGGTATATTTACGCCACTTCGAGAGCAGCGCATCGACCTCAGCCCTTTTTGCTAATCCGTAGTATTTATCGAGCATTCTACACAGGTCATGGTAGAAAGTCTGTGTATCAAGCTGCTTCTTCGTTTCCATGAACACTGAGCTGGCCTTCTTCTTTAAATCGTCAGGGAAATTTCGGACATTTAAATTGATACCCATACCAAGAATCACGTTGTCGTCGACGACCTCTGCCAGGATGCCGGCAATCTTCCTGCCGTTCAATAACACGTCATTGGGCCACTTGATCTTCGGTTCAATGCCATAAGACGCCAGTGTCTCAGAAATCGCCACACCGGCGAGTAGACTGACAAGGCAATTCTGGTGATGTTTGAGCAACACCGACATCCAGAGACCACCTTCGGGTGAAAACCATGCACGTCCTCTGCTACCCCTGCCAGAAGTCTGTGTTTCAGCAACAACCACAGTCCCTTCAGGAGCGTGCGCAAGCATTTGCTTCACGTATTCATTCGTCGAACCGACCTCGGCCAGCCGGTAGACCTTGTTGCCAACGATCATTTAAACTATCGGCTACTAACCTGCTTGCCTGAATATCATTGCCACCACTGTCTTGTCATTGCCACCCATACTCGAAAGCATGCCGTATGGCCGATCGGGACGAATCTTCACTTGGTAGTCACCCGCCTTTCCCGAAAGTTGATGGACAATATCAACTGCCTGGCGCACGCCGGTAGCGCCGGTTGGATGACCGTAGCCGACTAAGCCGCCAGATGTATTAGTAGGAATGGCACCATCGAGTCTCGTATTGCCGCCCTTCACGAAGTCAGCGCCTTCACCAAGACCGGCAACGCCTGCGGCCTCGATGGCAAGCAACCCGGCCACGGTGAAGCAGTCGTGGACCTCCAAGACCCCCAATTCACTAGGCTTTATACCGGCCCTTTCGTAGGCCCGTCTTGCCGCAATCTCGCATGTACTCAGTTTTGTCAGATCGGGCGGCGGCGTGGTCAGGTTGTCCTGAACTTGTGCGTAGGCAATCACCTCGACCGCGTCTTTCTTGCTTACGCCTATTTTCTCCAATCCCTGCTCAGTAGCAAAGATCAACCCGGCAGCACCATCAGATACCTTTGAGCAATCAAATACATTTATGTATTCGCAGAAAGCCTTGGGGCTGGGTGATGTCATGCCGGTACCGTACAGATCGGTGTTCGAGTTATGATATTCCTGAGCCTTAGGATTCTTACGGGCGTTCTCAATGGCATTGACATACCATTGGGCCATACCTGGACGCATCCGGTCGTGCCCGTACTTCTCGAAACACGCACCGGCCCGCCGGGAGAACTGATCAGGAAAGAAATATGCGTGGCCTTCCTTCCGCTCTCCGGCATACCACCCGGCAGCAGCGAGATAATCTGCGCCATACATCGCTTTTACCGTGTTCTGCACCTCGACACCCAGACACAATACCACATCAGCAAGGTCGGCGAGCACAGTCTTTACTGAGGCAACGAGCGCCAGACCGCCCGAATCACAGGCACCCTCAACACGCATACACGGCTTGTATTGGAAAGCAGGGTGCACCATGGGGAAGAATCCACCGAGATTTCCCTGATGGCAGAATCGTGATGCGATGAAATTACCGATGACGCCTTCGTCGATGTGTTCAGGTTTCTCTATCTGCTCGATCACGCCAAGCCCGGCCTCTTTGATATAGTGCTCAATACCGGGGCGCGGTTTCTTGGGATGGAATTCCTTTCTCCCCGTACCCAGCGACACGGTGTAGAAACCCGCACAGGCATACACTTTCTTCCTGAAAAATGACATAGAATCTCCTTTCTGAGAAAATCCTAAATTCGCATATCGAAATCCGATTCCGTAAATGCTCCGATCTCTGATTTGATTGCATATGCGAGAATGCCCTTAAGGGCAAACAAATTCGAAATCATAATTTCCCAGACGCAAACCGTGTTTAGGATTTCGTATTTCGTGCTTCGAATTTCGCAGCTATGTGTAGTTATTTATCGGTCCGTATACCCAGAAGAAACCATTCATAAGTACGGCATTGACATCTTCACTGGAATTCGCGACACCCTGACTCACTAGTCCGTTGGCAATATCCTCTGATTTTTTCAAATAGGTTTGGGCAAGCTCGGCGCCAAGCGTATCCATACTCTTGAGCTGATCAAAATGCCTGCTCAACTTCTCGTCTTTATTACTGTCCATCAGTAGACCACGCCACGGAACAAATCCTTCTGGCAACGGCCCCAGCCTCTCGTCATTTTTTTTCTTCCAATCGTCGGAAATCTCAATGTAATCCTTCTTTCTCATATCGTATACACCCACGGGACGGTTCTTCTGATACTTGAGGAAACCGTCTTTCTGCGACCCGTCTGGATACTGACCACCGAGGACCTTTGCCTTTACCATCTTGTCAATCAATCGGCTTCGCAGTGTTGCATCAGGCAAATGGTTACGCATGACTTTGAGAATGCATTGGAAAACGTCTATGCCCACGTAGTCGATAAGCTGGAATATGCCCATTGGCCTCACCAGAAAATCCTGCGCAACACGATTTATCATATAGATCGCCGGTGCATAGCGGAACTTGCCCTTAATCCGATCGACCTCAGCCATGGCATACAAACCGTCACGCATGAAATGGCCGTTACCGATGAATCCGGAAATATCATTCGCTGGTACAAGTTTTTTCCGAAATCTCTTGCCAAGTTCCTGAGCAGTGGATTTCAGTTCTTCAGTCGTGTTCTTCGAAGTAATCACTTCAACCAGCTTCTGCACGACCGGAGGGTTGTAGAAATGATAGCCGATGAGCCGGCCGGCCAAACATGCCTTTTCATCCAAATATCCAATCGGAATGCTGGATGTATTAGTTAGGTAAAGCGTATTATCGGTGCAGATCTTGTTTAGTTTCTTGTATATCTTTATCTTTGTCTTTTCGTTTTCGGATATTGCTTCGAATATCAAGTGGCTGTTCCTGGCCATGTTCAGA
>JBFEPB010000212.1:0-3668 GCA_041550295.1 bacterium
AAGACGTGCGGCAAGACGACAAAGACCGGGACAAAAATAAGATTCAAGCCGGATAAGGAAATTTTTACCAAGGTTGAATTCAAGAAGGGGATCGTGACTCAGCGGCTCAGGGAACTTGCATTCTTGAATAAAGGTTTGAAGATCGACTTTGAAGATGCGCAGTCGAAGACCAAGGAGAGATATCTCTCCAACGGTGGTGTCAAGGACATGGTAAAATACCTTGACTCGGGTCGTAACAGGCTCCATAAACCAGTGTACTTCGCGGATAAAAAAGATGAAATCGACATCGAGGTTGCCCTTGAATACAATGATTCATACCTGGAGAACATTTTTACGTTCGCGAATACGATAAACACACATGAAGGTGGAACGCATCTGATCGGGTTCAAATCAGCATTGACGAGAACCCTGAATGACTACGCCAGGCGTCACAATCAACTCAAGGACAACCTCACGCTGGCAGGGGAGGATACACGTGAAGGATTGACCGCGGTCGTTTCGATAAAGATAAAGAATCCTCAGTTTGAAGGCCAGACAAAGACCAAATTGGGTAACGCCGAGGCGAAGGGTGCCGTGGAATCGCTCGTCAATGAGCGATTATCAGGCCTGCTCGAGGAAACCCCGAGGCTTGCCGGTGTAATGATCAGCAAAGTATTGTCTGCAGCGCGTTCCAGGGAGGCAGCACGTAAAGCGCGCGAACTGACACGGCGCAAGTCGTTGATCGACAGCGATACTCTGCCCGGTAAACTGGCAGACTGTTCGTCGACCGACCCGGACGATTGTGAGATATTCGTTGTCGAAGGCGATTCAGCAGGGGGTAGTGCCAAGCAGGGTCGGGATCGGAGATTCCAGGCAATACTTCCGCTGCGAGGGAAAATACTGAACGTCGAAAAGAGCGGTTTGAACAAGATACTGAGCAACAATGAGATACGAACCTTGATATCGGCAATAGGTTGCGGTATCGGGGAAGATGATTTCGACATCACAAAGGTACGCTATAAGAAAATAGTTATCATGACCGATGCCGATGTTGATGGCGCACATATCCGTACCCTTCTTCTTACTTTTTTCTTCAGATTCATGAAAGAACTGATCGATGCCGGTATTATCTACATTGCTCAGCCGCCGTTGTACCGCATCAGGCACGACAAGACATATGAATACAAATATTCAGACGAGGAGTTGCAGAAATTCCTGAAGAAGATTGGTGAAAAGAAATATGACATACAACGCTACAAAGGTCTTGGCGAGATGAATCCGGAACAACTATGGATGACGACGATGGATCCCGAGAAGAGGATGTTGAAGAAGGTGACCATGGAAGATGCGGCAGAGGCCGATCGTCTTTTCTCAATTCTCATGGGTGGAGAAGTTGAACCGCGCCGGAAATTCATTGAAGAGAATGCCCGTTATGTGGAGAATCTGGATGTGTAAGGAGGATAGATGGATCGTGTTCAATTGTTGAAGGAATTAAGCGAAGCAATCGGCATTTCAGGTTTTGAGGATGAAGTTGTCGATATTCTCATAAAGCATCTTGGCGGGAGGGTGTCGGTCAGCCGCGACCGCATCGGCAGTGTCATTGCGCGCAAGGACGGCAAGAGCGCGCGGCCTAAGATCATGTTTTCGGCACACATGGACGAGATCGGTTTCATGGTGAAGGATGTTACGAAACAGGGGTTCATCAAGTTCATGACGATCGGCGGATGGTGGGCAGGCAATGTCCCCGGACTCAAGGTGTATGTCAAGACGAGAAAAGGCAAGCTGGTGCCGGGAGTGGTTGGTCTAAAACCCATTCATGAACTTACCGACAAAGAAAAGAAAAAACTGCCGGAAATCAAGGATATGTATATAGATGTTGGTGCGACAAAGGATTTCGATGTAAAGGCGAAATTGGACATACGACCGGGCGATCCGATCGTGCCGGCCGGCACTTTCGAGCAAATGACGAACGAGAAACTGCTCGTGGGTAAAGGCTGGGATGACCGTGTCGGCTGTGCACTCTTAGTCAGTCTGCTTGAGAATCTGCAGGGCAAAGATCACCCCAATACGGTTTTTCTCGTGGGCTCGGTTCAGGAAGAAGTAGGTCTGCGAGGTGCGCGGACCTCTGCTTTTGCCATCGAACCGGATATCGGTTTTGCACTTGATGTCAGTATCTGTCGCGACACACCGGGAAATGAAGATGATGTGAGCGAAAGATTAGGCGGCGGTGTTGGTATTCTGATCTACGATTCGACGATGATACCGCATGTAAGATTGCGTAACTATGTATGCGATCTTGCCGACGCGCACAAAATACCATATCATCTTGCTTCGATCAGAGGTGGATATGACACGGGTACGATCCATCTGACCAAGCATGGAGTACCTTGTTTGGCATTAGGGGTGCCCACTCGATATGTTCATTCGGCGGCGAGTGTGATTTCCCTTGAGGATTATGAAAATATTTTGAAGTTGATAACCTTGATCGTTGAGAATTTGGATGAGGATGTGCTGCAGAAAATTCTTGGTTAGGGGGTAGGAATGACAAAGAGAATAATCAAGCCGGGAGCAATCTATGATATATGGACGACGACAAAAGATTGCCTCGAGATCCTCGCGGACCCACATTGGGCAAGATTTCTCCTGCTCTCAATAGGTTACCACCGTTACATGTTAAACTATCGCATATATTCATACTTGATACTCCCCGATTCATTTTATCTTATTATACAACCGAGTAAGATGTTCTCGATCAGCAAGATCATGAAGTTGATCAAGGGGAATTTCGCGCGCAAGTATAATGAATATAAGAAGCGGGAAGGTACGGTGTGGAGCCAGAGCTTCGACGCGGAGATAGTCGAGAATGTCGAGGATTTAAAAGAACGCCTCGAGCATATTCACTCGTTGCCGGTGATCAGGAATCTGGTCAAGGAGCCTGGAGACTACGAGTTCTCGAGCTACAACAATTACCACAAAGCGCGTCGAACAAACGTGCAGCTTGTCATTGATCAACTGCCAGAAGGGTCTGGTAGGATATAGAGAAAAGCAGTAGCAAAACGCAGGTATGGGATAAATTCTGGGCAGGTAAACACCCGGAGACGATATATCCCCCGGTAACAAATATCGCCGAAGAACTCAGCAGGGTTTCCTTAATAAAAGGGAATCGGATACTGGAGGTCGGTGCCGGAACCGGCCGTGATGGTCTCAGGATGCGCGAACTTGGCGCAGATGTATATCTTCTGGATTATTCGAGAGAAAGTCTACGCATTATTCGCCTACTCACCGGCGATGAAATGGTCAAGATGGTTCTTGGGGACGCAAGGTATTGCCCATTCAATGAGGGTACCTTTGATGTGGTTTTCCACCAGGGGCTGCTCGAGCACTTTCCCTCGCCTTGGCCTGTGTTGAGAGAGAATATGAGGATTTTGAAGAAAGGTGGATTACTGGTCGTAGACGTGCCACAAACCTTCCATGGATACACATTGATGAAGCACCTGCTGATGTGCCTTGGGTTGTGGTTCGGCGGTTGGGAAAGGCAGTTCACTCCCGCGTCGCTGGTCCGTGCCGTGAGGAAAATGGGTTTCGACCCGGTTCGCATTTACGGTGACTGGTCAAGGCCAGGGGTCACTTACAAGATAGTCAGACAGGTGGTGTCCAAACTCGGCTTCGCAATGCCGATGTACCCGGGT
>JBFEPB010000213.1:0-3660 GCA_041550295.1 bacterium
GGTGCGGAAATCGTCCCGTTCGACTGCCTGGACGACGACCGGCTTCCAGACGGTTGCGAAGTTGTTCGAGGCGGCCAGTGCGCTCATCGGCTTCGGCTTGCCAGACTTCCAATGCCCGTGCCATGCCGACGGCCAACGCGACCGGTTCAGTGCCGGCGGACCCCCAGGAATTCACGATGCTACACAACGTCGTTGAAGAAGTCTCAATTGCCGCCGGTATCCCTAAACCCAAGGTTTATATCACTCCAACTCCGGCACCCAACGCATTCGCGACCGGCCGCAATCCGCAGAACGCCTCAATCGCCGTCACGACTGGATTACTCGAAATAATGAATCGGCAGGAATTACAGGGTGTCATTGCACACGAGATGTCACACATCAGGAACTATGATATGCTGCTCATGACCGTGGTTGCCGCGATCGGTGGATTGATCGTGCTCCTGCGCGATTTCTTCCTGCGGTCCATGCTTTTTGGAGGGAGGCGGCGTGATCGGCGCGGCGGTGGGCAGGCGGCTTTGATCCTTCTAGTGGTCGGTTTGGTATTGGCGATAATCGCACCAATTTTTGTCGCCTTGATCAGATCTGCGATTTCCAGACAGCGTGAGTATCTGGCTGATGCATCGGGGGCGTACATCACACGCTATCCACAGGGGCTGGCACAGGCGCTGGCAAAGCTTCGGGATGCAGGCCAGAAAATGCAGCGCGCATCGGATGCCAATGCACATCTGTTCATCGCAAGTCCGTTCGGCAAGGACCGTATGGATGTAACAAGCATGTTCGCTACCCATCCTCCGATAGATAAACGCATCGAAAGATTGAACAGCCTGGTCATATGACGTTCATCATGGTGCTTATTGGTTTTACAATTGGAGAGAGCCTCGAATACGATGCGAAGTTCTCCTTCTTGAATCTCGGTACCATGACACTTGAAGTGAAGGACACCTTGACCCATGAGGGCGTTCAATGCTATCACATCACTTCGGTTCTCACCTCGGCGCGCGGCCTGAGGTTTCTCTTCACGATCGATGACACGATCGAGGTTTTCACAAGCAAGGACTCTCTCCTGCCCTATGTTTTTCGCGAAAGCATAAATGAAAGTGGATATAAACGCACGGGTAAGCTTTTCTTCGACCATGATTCTCAGTTCGTGAACTATGACGATTCGCTGATCATGGATATCGCCGCAGGAACAAGGGACATCCTGAGTTTCTGGTATTACCTGCGGATGATTCCACTTCAATGGGGCGATACGATCGGGGTCAACGTGCATAGTGCACGCGAAAATCACATGGTGAATTGTGTCGTCAGGAGAAGGGAAAGGATCAGTACCGGTGCCGGTGATTATGACGCCATTCTTGTGGAACCACTGACCGAGGGTAAAGGTATCTTCGGTTCCAAGGGAGGAATGCAGATATGGTATTCAGATGCGGAACGGCTGCCCGTTCAGATACGTGCAAGCATGAAGTTTGGCAGTGTATTGTTCAAACTGAAGGAGGTTAGTAATTAGGAATTTCGCCGTGATACTGGCCGGTGGCAGGGGTGAACGCTTCTGGCCATTGAGTCAGCCCAGTTTTCCGAAGCAATTTCTCACGATTTTTGATAATAAGCCGTTGCTGGTCCAGACCCTGCGTCGGGTGGGAGGAAATTTCAGGAGAGATGAACGGCTGCTGATTATTCCGAAAGAGCTCAAGAAGCTCACCCGAGAATACGTGGGAAAAGAGAATATCGCAGTGGAGCCGGTGCGACGTAACACGGCGCCGGCGATATGCTTGGCCGGAATGATCCTGCGTCGAAAATTCGGCGATGGAGTAATGCACGTAATGCCGGCCGACCACCTGATCAAGCCCAGGAAATCCTTTATCAGCGCGTTGAAGTATGGGCAAAACCTGGCTGAGCAGGGATACCTGGTGACGTACGGTATTCGGCCTAACCGGCCAGAAACAGGTTACGGCTATATAAAACTTGGGCAAAGAATGGGAACGAAAGCGAAGAACAACTCTTACCATGGTGCGGGGTTCACCGAGAAACCCGACGTACCCCGAGCTAGGAAATATGTGCAGAGCGGTCGTTACTTGTGGAACAGCGGTATTTTCACCTTTCGTATAGATACCATACTAAGGGAAATCGAGACGTTTGTGCCGAATGTTTATCAAGGTGTTGAGAAATTCGTGACGCAGCGTAAGGTAAATTATTTCAAAGGAGTGCCCGATATTTCGATCGACTATGGCGTCATGGAGAGGAGCCAACGGCTCTGCGTGGTAGAAGGTGGTTTTGACTGGGATGACGTGGGTTCATGGTTAGCCCTGGAAAGATATTTTGAGAAAGACAGGGGTAGGAATGTGCTGATCGGTGATGCACGAGGTGTGCAGGTTGAAGATTCGATCATGTATAGTAAGGAATTGCCTTTACGCGCCTACGATGTCAAAGGGTTGATCGTAATAGTGAGCCGGCATGGTGTTCTGGTATGTAAGAAGGAACGGGCTCAGGATTTGAAAAAACTGTTCAAGTATACGAGTATGAAAAGGAGGAAAAGATGAAGAAATTATTGCTGCTTGGGTGCATTTTGATTTTCGTCTTCTGTGCACCGAAGAAAACCACGGTTGAAACCGAGGGTTTGGAAGAGGTGGTCGTTTTTGGTGAGGAAGAGCCGGTGACAGAAAGCTCCGAGCCGGTACTGCCGGCTGAAGAGCCGCTCATGCCTCCGCCGCCGGTGGTGGAGGAAGAACCAATGCCACCGGAAGAAGAGGTTGTCCTGGTCCCGCCACCGGTTGCCGAAGAGCCAATCGTGCCCGAGCCCAGAGTCGCAGAGCCATATGTGCCTGAACGACCCATCGCTCCGACTCCTGCACCACGCGCTATTCTGGGATTCCGCGTGCAGATATTCGCATCGAATACAGAGGAAAACGCGTCGCGTGTTGCGACTGATGCGCGGCAGGTATTTACTGATCCGGTATATATCGAATATGTCGCGCCATACTACAAAGTGCGCGTGGGTGATTATTTGACGCGGGAAGAGATTGAAGCCCTCAAAAACAAAGCACTAAGTCTTGGCTACCGTGGTGCATTCATTGTAGAAACGATGGTAACACCGTAGGGCAGAGGGTCGTCAGAGGACCCGTTGTTCAGAAAATCTGGAGCGGCACCACGTATTATCCTCGCGAGCCGCAATCAGAACAAGATAATTGAGGTCAAGAAGATCATCGGCGACATCGTTACTATTGAGCCGATGAGTGATGTGCTCAAAGTTGACATACCCGAGTGCGGTAGAACCCTGTTGGAGAATAGTCTTGCCAAAGCGGCTTTTGTTTACCGGCTGCGCGGGGTGCCGACGCTGGCCGATGACTCAGGTCTTTTCGTGGAAGCACTGGACGGCGAGCCCGGCATATATTCGGCAAGATATGGAAAAGACGATGAGCAGCGTATCGCCCGGTTGCTGAAAAACCTCGCCGACAAGAAAAACCGCAATGCAGCATTTCGTGTTGTGTTTGTGTACTTTTTTGGGCAGAATGAGTATGAGGTATTTGAGGGTGAATGCACTGGACAGATTGCGATGGCGGCCAGGGGCACCCATGGTTTCGGGTACGATCCGGTTTTCGTCCCGAAAGGATACAAGAAGACTTTTGCCGAACTAGGACCAGTAACGAAGAATCGGATCAGTCA
>JBFEPB010000214.1:0-3657 GCA_041550295.1 bacterium
CTTCCATACTGGCTGGAATTGTATCAGCCGAGATTTCTGGGTATTTCTGGCACCAGTCACACTCGATTTGAGTCTTTTCGCCTGGCAAATGAGGCTAAAGCATACGCTCCCGAGATCGTGACTATCTATGGCGGTGTTCACGCCACTTTTACTGGTGTTAATACCCTGGGGCGTATCTCTGACATCGATTACGTAGTGTGTGGCGAAGGTGAAGATACAACAGTTGCGCTGCTTGATCGACTATGCGCTGGTGAAGAGCCTGGAGAGGTTTGTGGTTTATGCTATCGAAAAGGCGAGGACATCGTGCAGACACGTCCGGCCAAGCGTGTAACCCCACTCGACAGTCTGCCCAGACCAGCATATCATTTGCTTGACATGAAGCAATATTCGCTGAAAATGGATTTTCTGGACCGCAGAGCGATATCTCTTCTGACTTCCCGGGGCTGTTACGCAAAATGCAGCTTTTGCTCAGCCAGCAGCATGTTTGGGCATCATGTGACGACTCATTCTGCTGCGCGGATGCTTGATGAAGTTGAATTTCTGTTCAGCAGTTATGGCTATGAAGGACTTAAGATCTTTGACAGCACTTTCACTATGAAGAAGGATCATGTTTATGAGTTCTGTGATGAGATAACCGAGCGCAGACTGAATTTTCCGTGGGAGTGCGAAATAAGGATCGGTTCTGTTGATCGAAAATTGCTTGAGCGAATGCGAGATGCTGGGTGCTATTATGTGAATTTCGGCGTTGAATCCGGAAGCCAGCGCGTCCTTGACCTCATGCGCAAAGCAATCAGGATTGAGCAGGCGGTCGAATTACTTGGCCTGTGCAGAAGTGTGGGGCTGAAGACCAAGGTGTTTTTCTCATTCGGGCATATCGGCGAAACCATGGCTGACGTGGAGAAGACGTTCGAGTTCATAGACAAGCATGCCGGTGAGATATCAACCCTAGCTAGCGGCACGGGCGTACGCATTTACCCGGGAACGTATCTCGAAGAATATGCCGTCAAAAATCATCTCTTACCATCTAATTTCGAATGGAGCCTGCCTTACGATGACGCACGACTTGAAGACATCATGCAGACGCGGTCGATACCCGTGCTAATCCAACCACAACTCGGGTACGATGAACTGGAACGTATTGCCGTGGAGATATATTCCAGGAAATTCAGAGGCTGGGCAGGATTCAGGCACGGTATCAGAAAAGTCACCGACTTGGATAAGCTGAAAAAACTCTGGCGGCTGTTGAAAATAAGATTGAAAAACTTGCTGGCGAGGAGGGATTAGGCTCGTGCGTATCTTGCACCTTTCGTTTGAGAACTTTCAGGATGTGCCAGGTTTGTTGAGCAGAAGTCACTGCTATTTTGGCGACAATGGTTGCCTGACGACGATGGTACGTTCGCGGCTTGGTTTTCCGAACGGTATTTGTCTTGACTACCCGTTCTTGAATTCAGGCGTGTTAAGTAGCATCTCAAGAATGATGGGGCGGCACAATGTGAATGTGCTCGAGACCGAATTGAAACTGAGGGTAAAGGGCGAGAAGATCGGCGAAAGATTATATTTCAGAGCACGTGATTTTCCCTGGCGCTACAAATTGAACCGTGCGTGGCGGCGCTATGATCTCGGCAGTTATGATATCTATCACTTTGACGGCGATATTCCTTTCATATATGGGGACCGTATCCTCAGGAAACTGGCGGGCAAGAAGATAGTCACGCATTTTTTCGGCAGCGAACTGAGGAAATGGGGTATGAATCCCTTTTTGCACAAGTACGCCCGTTTGAGGTTCACATCGGAGCTGGACCATACAAAGATCGACCCCTCACTCTTTTTTGTACCAATTCCTTACGAAGTTGGGGATGTAAAGCCACGTTCGGGGGAGAATAAGTTATTGCGGGTCGGGCATTCGCCAACACGCCGAACTGCAAAAGGCACAGGAGACATTATTGAGGCAGTAAACCGGGTAAGGAAGCACTTGAATTTCGAATTCCTGCTGATCGAGGGCGTATCCCATTCAAAATGCATGGCACTAAAAGCTACATGTGATATCGGTATCGATCAGATCGGCAACTATGCCGGAACCGGATACGGCCGCAGCGGTCTCGAATTCCTCGCGCTGGGTATACCGACGATAACCGAGATCCCGGGTGAGTACGAGAAGCTCTTGTCTCATCACCCATTTGTCAAAGCTACAAAAAGAGATTTCGAAGAAGTGCTTTCGAGCCTGTTAGTTGATCGCCAGAGGCGTGAGGAGAAACGCAGGGCAGGTTTGAAATGGGTACGTGAATTCCCTCATCCGAGGCGGGTAATGTCTGAGGTATACAAGGAATATCGCAGAGTGGGTTGGATTCATTGACAACATCAATAGCCGTATTGACAAATGTATATTTTGCATTAAAATTATCTTCTTGAAATATCATGCAAAAAATTGCTTTTGAAGAATATTTGGCGCGTCAGAAGAAATCAGTGGATGCGGCTCTATGTCACTACTTCTCGCAAAAGAATTTGCTGTTCGACATCATGTACTATTCGGTCGATGGTGGCAAAAGGATAAGGCCGATACTCGCGATCGCAGGTTACGAAGCGTGCGGCGGCGATGATGAGGGATCGATCATGCCGATCGCGTGCGGGCTCGAGTTGATACATACTTATTCTCTGATCCACGATGATCTGCCGGCGATGGATAATGACGATTTGCGCCGGGGTAAACCATCGGCACATAAGAAGTTCAACGAAGCAACGGCGATTCTGTCCGGTGACGGTCTTTTTGCCTACGCGTTTGAGCTCTTCACCGAGGGTAAGGAACTAGCCGCAGAGCGATTGGCAGTAGTACGAGCGGTCAGCGAGGTTGTCGGACCGAAGGGAGTGGTTTACGGGCAACTGCTCGACATTAGCGATATCGAGCAGCATTCGAAAATGCTGCGTAGAATTCACTTGAACAAGACCGCAAAATTCATCGCCGTTTCGATCAAGGTCGGTGCAATAATGGCAGGTGCGTCTGAAGAATTGGTTAAGGAACTATACAGGGCAGGCATCTATCTGGGAATGCTTTTTCAGTACACGGATGACATATTGGATGTTACTGGCAAGAGAAGCGCGCTTGGTAAGACTCCGGGCAAGGACGAGGCAAGTGGCAAGCTTACCGCACCGGCCATTTTTGGGATCGACGGGGCACGATACCGGGCGCGGCGTTACGCCGATCGTGCAAAGGCGCGGTTCAGGGAACTCGGCGATGGATTTGATTTTTTTTGTGAGATGAGCGATCTTGTTTTGAACCGTTCATTCTAATATGATAAAGGATTCGATGGGAATTTTGAAGAAGATTAAGGGACCGAGAGACCTCAAGGACCTGTCGGTTGAGCAATTGGAGGTTCTGGCCAAAGAAGTACGTAATGAAATAATCAACACGTGCGCGCAAACAGGGGGGCATGTGGCGCCCTCGCTGGGAGTGGTGGAATTGACTCTTGCCCTTTACCGAGTTTTCGATGCCGAACGTGACAAAATTATCTGGGATGTTGGGCACCAGACGTATACGCAAAAACTAATCACCGGCCGTGCCAATAGATTCCATACGCTGCGGACATACAAAGGAATAAGCGGTTTTCCGAAGCGTAGTGAATCGAAGTATGATGTATTCGATACCGGGCATTCTTCGACTTC
>JBFEPB010000215.1:0-3657 GCA_041550295.1 bacterium
CCGTAGCCATGGTGCTAATTATTGCAGGTTATATCGCCATAAGGTCATTCCTCACACCGGCAAGGGTCCGCCAGATATCTGAACAAATCGCCTCTCAGTCCCTGGACCGGCCGGTTCAAATCGGCAAGGTCAGTCTTTCCATCGGCCTCAGGATTTCGATCAGTGTCGAGGATGTTTTGATCCCTAACGTCAAGGGTTTCAGTAATGAGCCCGCCATCATGATAGACCGGACAACGCTGAATCTGAAACTGTTGCCCTTGATGCAGAGGCGAATTGTAATAAACAGCATCGATCTGCATGGACTTACATTGAACCTTGAACGCAACGAGAACAAAGAATTGAATGTTCTATCTTTGATACCAAAGGAAACAAAGGGCCAAGTCTGGGTTGTATCTCTTGATAAATTACGGTTAAGGAATAGCGAACTCAAGTACAGTGATGCCATAACAAGAAATGAGTACCGCGTACATAGCATAAGTCAGGAAATCAGTCTCAAAAAGTCGCGCATATCGATACGGGGCAATCAGCGGGCATATATACCGGGAAGCAAAATGATCCCTGAAAGTCACATACTGGTTGAAAATGCAGTTGAATATGATACCTTGACTAAGAACATTAACATCGAAAACCTAACAGTACGTCTTGACCCGGCATATATCAGGGTTTCTGGAAAGATAGAAAAAGGCACGGCGCTCGATCTTGACGGGGATATGGCAATAGACGATATGTCAAAACTCTCTAGACTGCTGCCTGATGCCTACCGCATGGAAAAAATGGGCGGTGCAATAAAGAGTACGTTCTCAATATCAGGTACGACGGAAGAACCAAGGGTCGAAGGGAAATGCCAGATCAATGCAGTAACAATAATGCCCAAAGGCATGAAGCGCGCAATAGAAAATATCAATGGGAATCTTTCTTTCAGCCGTAGTTCAATAAATGATATCAGAATCAAGGGAAGTATTGGTAAAACAACATTCGGCGTGACTGGTTATATTTCAAAACTCGACTCCCCGTCTCCCCTGCTGAATGTCTCAACTGAACTCGACGGTGACCTAAAGGATTTTGAATCGCTGTCCCCGGAATTGCAGGATATCAAACTGGCCGGTCCGGTAGCCGGCAAAGTGATGCTGAAAGGCAATTTAAAAAACCCGAGCTTTTCAGGAAATATCACTGTGCGCGGTGCCCAAGTCGACGGTATCGGCATGGGAAAACCAATCACCGATCTCAATTTGAGATGTGAAATGCAAAACGATGCCGTGAAGATTGGTGAGTGCCGTGGCCGCATAGGGAGATCCGATTTCTCGCTAACTGGTTCTATCTCGAACTTTAAGAAACCTGTGGTTCAGATGAACAACCGCTCCAAGCTGATTGACCTCGATGAACTGCTACCGCAAAAAGGAACCGCTGCGAGCCGGTCGGGGAAAAGTCAGGCCGGCAAGCCAATACCGCTTACTTTGCAGGGTGCTGTAATCGTCGATAGACTGACCGGACTGGATATGGAATTCACCAACGTCAATGCACATTTCAATTACATCGACGGTGTGATCGATCTGAAGGATTGCCGGGCGCAAACCTATGGCGGACAGGTAAATTTTGATTTCTACTACAATGCTTATAGTCCTGAGCCCTACCGTATCAACACACGGATGACATCTCTTAACGCGCAGAAGGTCGCCCAGCGGTTTCTCGGTTTTGACCGGATAAAGGGAGATCTGAGCGGTATCGTAAACCTCAACGGAAGAGGTTTGGATGAGAAATCCGTACGGTCCAATTTAAACGGAACAGGGAACATCAAGATCACTGGTGGTGAATTCAATAACTATGACTTTCTTGTTAGACTCCTCGGCTGGATGGGATTAAAGGATCATAAGGTCATCAGGTTCAAGGATTTCAACAGCGGTTTCCGTATCACTAATGGCCGGGCAACCGCTGATGATTGGACACTTACCGCCCAGATCGGCGACTTCATGACCAAGGGTACTATCGGATTGGACGGTGCGATTGATCTCCAGGTTGCGGTTACGCTTACGCAGCACTACTCCAATATCGTTAAACGATACCATGGCGACTGGATATTCTTCACTGACAAGAATGGTCGTACAACAATAGATGTCATTGCCAAGGGTAAGCTGAACTCACCGCGGTTCACTCTCGACCGCAGCCGCATCCAACAGAGGATAAAGGGAACTATCAAGAATGAATTCGAGAAAAAAATCAAGGATTTTGAATCAGACCTGAAAGACATTCTGAGAGGTATCAACTAGCTAACAGAAGACACTTAATAAAACATGCCTGAATTGCCAGAAGTCGAGACTATTACACGCGAGCTACGACCCAAACTGCAGGGCAGAATAATAAACGAATGCATTATACTGCGTCCTGATGTAATTGCCCATCCGGATCCGCCTCTCTTCTGTAAGGCCATACAGGGCGAAAAGATAAACGGCATCAGCCGGAGAGCAAAATACCTTATTCTCGAATTGACCGGCGATAAGCGGCTCGTCTTCCACCTTCGCCTCTCCGGAACCATTGTCGTGAGCCCACTGGGCAGTGAACACGACAGATTTTCTCGGCTGGTAATAGTATTAAATGATCGACAACTGCTGTTCAACGAACCACGCGTGCTCGGTCGCGTATATCTGATAAGGGATGGAGAAATCCTGCCCAATCTAAAGGGCTTCTACAATCTAGGTTGTGAACCGATTTCAGAACATTTCACGTTTGATTATCTGAAGGCAAAAATCAAACACCGAAAGGCGCGGATAAAATCACTTCTCCTGGACCAGAATGTCTGCGCCGGTATGGGTAATATCTATTCAGATGAAGCATTATTCCGTGCCGGTATCAGACCGATGAGACGGGCTTACCGGATAACCGACAGAGAGATAAAGAAACTTACGAAAGCTTTGAGGGATGTTATAACCGAGGGTATTGCTAATTTCGGCACATCGGTCTCTGATTACAAGAGAACCGACGGCAAGGAGGGCAATTTCCAGAATTTCCTGTGCGTATATGGACGCGAAGGCGAATCCTGCAGAAAATGTGGCACACCCATCGCCTTGAAGAAGATCGGCAATCGTGGCACGAGATACTGTCCGAAGTGCCAACGCTGACGCACTGAGAAACGGAGAAAGGGAGAAGCGGAGAGCCGGAGCCCAGGAGAAGGACAAGAAGCTTAGAACCTGGGAGGATGAGAGGTTTAACACGGATGGTCAGAGGGTTGAGGTTAGGATGCTGGACACGGATTTCGTTCGTCGTTTTCGAGATGTGTTACGATTATCGTTAATCGGCAACGGTGTCCGTTTCGGCTACAAGGTCACGGTTATGTAAGCAATAATAACGTTATTAACGATATTGACGAACTAAACGATCGTAACGATCTGAAACGATCCTAACGTTATTGTCGATCTTAACGACCGTGCTATATTTTCATCCCACGTTGACACAGGTGCGCAAATATGTATATTTAGACTATGAAAGAATTCCCGAGCCGGTATGAACCCGGAGGCATCGAAAAAAAGTGGTATGATTTCTGGCTGAAATCGAAGCTTTTTACGCCTGACCCCCGGTCGAAAAAACCACCCTATACGATCATGATACCCTTGCCCAACGTAACAGGAAGGCTAACGATAGGGCATGTACTCAATAATTCTCTGC
>JBFEPB010000216.1:0-3653 GCA_041550295.1 bacterium
AACGTATATTGTCCTCCGAGAAAGTATTCTTCATAGATAGCCACGCCGTTCATCGGAAAGAGCACGCCTATCTTGAACCGCTGTGCTAAAGTACTACCCAGCAGCGGACAAAAAACTCGCTCTTCGCTCTCCAAGCGAAGGAAATGGTTTGCCCCTCCGAAAATGCCGCCCGCGTACTCAATCGAAGGCGTAAGATAAAACCCCTTGCGTGGATCGAAGAATTCATCACGCAGATCGAGCAGGAACTGTGTCTTCACACTGTTCGTGACACCCTTGATAGTATCTGGCAACATCACCTTTGGTTCAATACTAACGTATTTGTAGCGGTGGGATAGGGTCAATGCAACATCTTCGGTAAAGACCTTGGCCAACCGGGTTTCATTTCCCCTTGTCTGTCTCGAAAAATCCGTCTTCTCCTCGAACCACACGAACGGCAGGATCGAGAGTTTCAGCCCGAGTGAGGTGACATAGGGAAACGTATACCTTGCCTCTATCTTTGCCTCCCACTCCTTTTCAATATTGAATTTGACAAGCGGGTTGATATTTACCCGGTGTCCGATATTAGCCAGGTTCAACTCTTCAAAACCGAGGGAGAGCAGAAAGCTGAATGGTAAAGACATGCCCACGCCAAAATTGATTATCCGTGATTTCAATTCCTTGACATTGAAGATCAAGTCAAGGCTATCCGACTGTACTCTGAGCATTTCAACCTTGAGAGTGCTGAAAAACCCCAATGCATATATTCGCCGCTGGCTGTCGTACACCTTGGACTTGCTGTACAAATCGCCAGATTCCAACTCTATCTCACGCTCAATCAGGTGCGGCCGAGCTGATGTCAGACCGCGAACTTCGATATTCCTGACGTAGTACAGTGTACCTTTTTCAACCATAAAAATCAGCACGCCGGAATCAGGGAATACGCGGTAATCGACCTCGGCAAAAGGATAGCCGCGATCTTTATAGTAATCTTGCATCGCGCGTTCCGTATCACTCAGTTCCGAGAGTATGAAATGATCACCCACGTGTATCTTAAACAGAGACCTGAGATGCTGTAGGCTATCCCCCTCAACCGCAATCCTGTCTATGGTCGGTCTTTTACCTTCCTCTATCTGAAATACAATGGTCACACTGTCCCTGACTATCGTCACTTCGGGCTTCAACTCGGTATTGAAGAAGCCCCGAGACCGATACAAACGTATTATACGGTCAACGTCATAGTTGATATCAAGATCTTTATACTCTGCGGCAGGTTTTGAGATTATTTCGGCTTGTAGATGTTTCGCCGACACAGCCTCGTTACCGACGAATCTTATTTCCTTTATGGGGAAGCTTGTAAGGAATAATGATGTAATCAGTACAAACAAGTGGTTTTAGACTGAAAATTTGCCTTTTCTTATTATTAGCTTGTCATCGAGCCAGACACTTGGATTTCTTATGACAGCATCAAGATGAATGCGGGCACGGTTCTTTCCTCCGAATGCCAGGTTATTCCCGAAAGCAACATGTATCGTACCGAGAACCTTTTCATCTTCAAGTACATTGCCCGTGATCTTCGCTTTGTAGTTCGTCCCGATACCAAATTCACACAGAGTCCTTTCATTCTTGCCATACCTGGCGAATAGCGTGCTCATTCTTCGGTTGCCTTTCAAGCTGGTTATCTTGCCCCTCTTGACCTCGACGACCACCGGTTCGGCAACAGCACCGATTGGGGCGAACGAACCATCTACGACCAAACGACCTCTGCTCCGTCCCTCGAGTGGAGCAATGTAAGCCTCACCAGCGGGCAGATTAGAGAACATTCCCCTGCCGGTCACAATTCCTGTATCAAGGCAGGCTGAACGCCCGCTCACATCGAGGACCAACTTCGTCCCGCTCTCCGATTCTATTCTTGCGCACTTTGCCGCATTCATCATCCTGCCTACTTTCTTTGTCAGCCGTTCAATGCGGCGGTAATCAGCGTTCAGTGCCCGTAACATCATCTCAACGGTAATGCCGGGCATCGTTGCACCGCGCGCTCCTGCCCTGTTTGCAGTAATTCTCGCCTGTGTATGAGTCAAGGAGTGGCTGGTTGGCATGATAAATACATCACACTTGCCGAGTGCTTCTGTGACTACGTGTGGCGGCTCTTCCCCATGTATCTTGCGAGGAATTATCTCAATCAATACGGCATCGTTCTTCTTACGCAGTGCTGTCCAGATTGAAACACCGGCTGCTCTGCATGGTTCATCGGTTACTACAACAACTTTTTCATTAGGTTTAACAGCCAGGCACTTCCGGATTACTATGTTGGCCGCTCTGAGTAGTCCTCTTTCCAAATTCTGCATGTGAGATTGTCGGGAAAGGAATTGTTACCAGCGGAAATGGGCAAAAGCGCGATTCGCCTCAGCCATCTTGTGTACTTCTTCTCGCTTCTTTATTGCACCGCCCTCATTATGGCTCGCAGCAATGATCTCCTGAGCGAGGCGGTCCTCCATTCTATACTCTGACCTCTTGCGAGCGACGCTGATCAGCCACTTGATAGCCAGACTCTCTTTCCGCGCCGGCCGAACTTCCATGGGGATCTGATAGGTCGCTCCCCCAACACGACGCGGCCTCACTTCCAAGACTGGTTTCACATTGTTGAGGGCCTTCTCGAAAACGGCAAGACCATCTTCCTTTGTCGCCTTTTCAATTCTTTCCAGCGCACCATAGAGAATCTTCTGAGCGACACTGCGTTTGCCATCCCACATCAGATTGTTGATGAACTTACTGATCACGATGCTGTTGAATTTTGGATCCGGTTGTATCTTTCTTATTTGAGCTCTTCTTCTTCTCCCCATACTACACCCCTATGATGCGACTGGTGTTTCTTTAGGTCTCTTAACACCGTAGAGAGAACGACTTTTCTTCCGCCCCTCTACACCGGCTGTATCATACTTGCCACGCACGATATGGTACCGCACACCCGGTAAATCTTTGACCCTGCCACCACGTACCAGAACAATAGAGTGCTCCTGTAGATTGTGCCCCTCGCCCGGGATGTAGGATGTTACTTCGTATCCGTTTGTTAATCTGACTTTGCATACTTTGCGAAGAGTGGAATTCGGTTTCTTGGGTGTCGTCGTGTATACGCGTGTACACACGCCACGTCGCTGCGGATTCCGCTGCAGCGCCGGAGCCTTACTCTTCGACACAACCTTTTTTCTCCCTTTCCGGATCAGTTGATTAATTGTTGGCATTTGCCTCCTTGATTGACCATTTTGCCATCACAACCTAGTATTATATCCACAAACGCCTCTCTGTCAACCCATGACACTTGACTTTGGTGATGATGTGTATATCATAACCCATGCATGTCTATATCGAAGATATCGGCAAACACGAGGCAGACGACATAACTCTTAAAGGATGGCTCTACAACAAAAGATCAAGCGGCAAAATTCACTTTCTCCTGATCCGTGACGGCACCGGTATAGTCCAAGCAGTCATCACAAGAGACCAGGTGGGTGATACAATATTCGATGAAGCAGAAAAAATCACTCAGGAATCAAGTCTTGTCGTAAAGGGCTCCGTGAGAAAGGATGAAAGAGCACCTGGTGGCTATGAGATCGTACTGAAGGACCTGCAAGTACTGCAGAAAACAGAAGACTACCCGATAGGACCGAAAGAACACT
>JBFEPB010000217.1:0-3639 GCA_041550295.1 bacterium
GGCCCGGGCTATGAAGCCATTGAGACGATCGACCGCATCATTGAAGCCCAATCGCCAAATGTGGATGTGGTAACCGGCGCAACCGGAAGCAGTAGATCCATAATGATCGCTGTTCAGAAAGCACTGACCGGAGAGCAAAACTGATACAAAACCCGGGGACAGGCACGGAATTAATTTATCTTGATTAACTTCTGAACGATCTCCCCGTCGATCTCGACAAAATATACACCCTGTCTGACCAACTCTGGCACAACCACTCGACCTGCAATGTCGCGAAGCTTACAGTTCGTATCATCGGGCAGCACGATCGGCCCGGTGACAATAGTGGCATCAAGAGGCTTACACTTATATTTTATGACCATTTGTTCCTCAACGCCGGTTGAAGCGTATTTCAATGTTGCGTAGTCGTCACCGGTACCGGAGCCCCCGCTGTATCCCGTAACATATACGTTGCCCGCATCATCAACAAGCACGGCACGAGCAACATCGCCATGATTACCCAACCCGTTGTACCGTTCGACCCACTGCTCTATACCTGATGTGTCATAACTTACCGTCGCATAGTCCTCATAAGTACCCACGCCGTAACTCCCGCCGGCAACATATGAATTACCCATCTCGTCAACCGCAACCGCGTACGCGAAGTCAAATCCATTATCAGGACCATCGTAACGCATGACCCATTGCTGCGTACCCGCCGAGTTGTATTTAACAGTAGCAAAATCATTATCGCTAGTATTACTCCGACTACCGCCAGCAACATACACATTGCCTGCGGTGTCAATCGCGATCGCGGTCGCCCGATCTGAATTGTTGCCCGGAGCATTATAGCGTGCAACCCACTGTTCCACGCCCAACGGACTGTACTTCACAGTCGCATAATCGTCTGAAGTACCCAACCCCATGCTTCTTCCGGTAACATATATGTTACCGGCATTGTCCACGGCTAGCGCCGCCGCTCGATCCAGATCGCTGGCCGGACCATCATAACGGGCAGCCCATTCTTCAACACCTGAGGAATTGTATTTCACGGTCGCATAATCCTGGCCGGTTCCAGACCCTTCGCTGTATCCAGTAACGTAGACATTACCCGCGGCGTCTACTGCAATTGCGGCCGCGCAATCTATTGAATCGCCCGGGCCATTGTAGCGTGCGATCCACCCTACGGTCCCTGCCGAATCATACTTCAGGGTAGCATAATCCTGAAAAGTCCCAGATCCCTCGCTGTGACCGGTAACATAGACATTACCCTCGCTGTCAGCCGCAATTGCGTACGCCCAATCCCAGTTGTTACCGGGGCCATTGTACCTCGCCACCCACTGTTCTGTTCCGTATGGATTGTATTTAACCGTTGCATAATCGTATGCCGTCCCCGAACCCGCACTGTAACCTGTAACGTAGACATTCCCGGCATAGTCCACCACTATTGCATTTGCATAATCTACGGCACTACCCGGACCATTATAACGCTCAACCCACTGTTCGATGCCGGAATCATTATATTTTATGGTCGCATAATCATCGTCCGTACCGATACCGCGACTGCCACCTGTAACGTAGACATTACCTGAATCATCAACGGCAACCGCCATTGACCAGTCCACGCCATTACTTGGGCCGTCATAACGAGCGACCCACTCCTGTGTAATACCTGCTTCAGGTAGCATCAAAAAGAACACTACATAAAACAATTTAACAAAGCATTTCATATACACTCCTTCCTTCCCAAGATTTTCGATATTATACAACTGTAGCATGAAATGTCAACTCGAAGCGACATCTCCATGTAATTGTTGCATTAATTAACAATATCAACTATAATTGACTGGTCGATTAACAAACTATGGCAACTCAAAATGCAGACATCGAACAACGAAGGAATATAGTATTCGATTACCGCAATCGCATCTGGAGGGCTGAATGCATGGTAAACTGAATAAATCAACTCTTGACCGAATTGTCAGTGATGTAGTTACAAAGAAATATATCCGTGGAGCCGTTTTTTGCGTCTCATCAGAAGATAACAGCATCGATATGATCAGCGCGGCCGGTAATTTTAGTGAAGACAGCCAGTACTATATCGCCAGCATCAATAAACTATTTATTTCTGCAATCATCCTAAGGATGTGCCGAGATAGTCAACTGGATTTGCACGATACGATCTCGAAGCATCTGCCCAAAGATGCGGTAAGCGGACTGCACGTGTACAAAGGCATAGATTACACAAACCAGATTACGATTCTGCATCTCATATCTCAGACTTCGGGCCTCCCCGGTTACCTGATCGACAAACAAGCCAACGGCAAAAGGGCGATGACCGAACTGGAAGCGGGCATTGACCAACCCTGGCCGCCCGAGAAAGTAATCGATGAAATAAAGACGATGGACACACATTTTCCACCCGGAGAACCCGGCAAGGCGAAATACATCGATACAAATCATCAGATACTAAGCCTGGTGATAGAAAATATCGCTGGAAAACCAATTAATTCTGTTCTACGGAGTATGCTTGAAGAGTTAAACCTTAGAGGAACCCATGTTTGCCAAGATGTAAACGACAGTCCTTTCGTACCCATACGATACAAATCAGAGATCATAAATATACCATTATTCCTTACGTCTACGCGGAACGATATCATCTCAACAGCAAGAGACCAGATGACTTTCTTGAAAGCGTTCTTCAATGGCCACTTCTTCCCGAAGGAAAGAATGAGTGAACTATACAAGTGGAATAATATATTCTTCCCCTTCAAATATGGTGTCGGTATACAAAAGTTCTTTTTACCGCGCATTCTATCACCGTTCAAACCCGTGCCCGACATGATCGGTCACAGTGGTTCTATTGGCTCGGTGGCTTTCTTTATACCCGATATAGATCTTTACATTACCGGAACCGTGAACCAACAGGCAAGACCGAATGTTGCATTTCAGACGATGATAAAAATCGTCAACAGCCTGTCTTCCCATCCAATCTCCCATAATTGACACCGAAGCATTCAGACAGTATAATGATCTGGCACATGTGAGAGTAATGTATCTTAACGAGTGGCCTTCACGTAATTGCAAAAGGGGGAGTGATGGATGTAAAGGGTGAATTCATAAGTAAAGCAATCGAGATTGCGGCTGGTGTATTTGCAGGCTACATTACATATATCATCTCAGCTCCAATGAGCGAGCTCGCCGGAATGTTCGGAATTATGATAGGTCTAATGACCACGTTGGTAGTAGCTCTTCTTATAGAATCCTATCGAAATGCCCAAGAAATGAGAAATACGGATCTTCGCATAATCACACTAACGGAGAAAATTGCCGAACGACATAGAGAAGTCTCCGACCTCGCAACAATACTGAGCTATGGGATCAGTACGATACCGAGGGAACAGGTCTTTGATGTGCTGCTACAGCTGGTGTGGGGAATCGATACTGCAGTACTCGCGACCAACTACATAGACCCTGATGAGGGCTGGGGCCGTGCTTACGGGGATTTGTACCAAGAAATACAGCGAAGCAAGGTCAAAGTAAACAAAGCCACTATAAACAGGGTTTTCATTGTAGACAGTCAGAATGAAGTGGACCGGCTGCGCAGCGCCATGCTCTCGCAGAAGGAAGCTGGCGTCAAAGTCAGACTTATCTTTAAGA
>JBFEPB010000218.1:0-3612 GCA_041550295.1 bacterium
GCGGCATCTACAATCATCTCGCGTCCGGCCGGACTCAAACCCCTGCCCAAATCGTCCTCACCGCCTAATGACGCGAGAGCTGATTTGTAGTCGAATATGCCGCTGGCGATGAGCAAGGTTTCCCAGTCCAGGTAGGTTAGTTGAGGAAAATTGGCACCCCACATCGAAGAACTAAGAGATGTGATTATCACTGGATGGAGTCCTAATGTTTTGATTGCGCTGAGAACCGCGATATTGAGGTTAGGATATGAACCTGTTAAGACAACCGCAGCCGTATCGCCGCGTTGAACTTTGCTTTTTCTGAGGAATTCGACAATCAGCGCGGCAAAATTGGGATTGGTTGATGTAAGTTGCGCTTCAAGATCACCCCGCTCAGTAGTGATCGGCGAATACTGGAGCCCGATGAGCCCTGTTTCATTGGGGTCATTTATCCGGTCGATCGGCATACCTATTTCGATTACTCTTTCCTTGATGATACCAAAAGCGTGCTGTGCGGTTCTGGCCGCATCTATTTTCTCGACGTAATACCGTGCTTCAACCTTGGTTTTTGAATTCAATTCGACGATCATCAGTCCGATCGTAATGGCCGTTACGATCAGCAGCGATATAATGGATATCTTTCCTTCGCGTCTCTTCATGGCAGCACTATTCCATTGTGGACGATGATGATGATAAGACGTACCAGACTGGCCACTATGATCATGGCTGAGAGCGTGGGGATGATGCCCTGCCGGGCGATCCAGTAGGCGATCAGGCCTGGGATCACGAAGCCCACGGTCTGGATATTCAGGTTGAATGTGTGGAGGTTGATCATTGGAGCGATACGCGTCAGATATGCGATAAGATAGCCGACCAATATCGAGATGATCAGTAATCTTCGGCCGTAGATTATGACGTACGATGATAGAAATCTGATTATCATGTACGTTACAAGACCGGCAGTAATGGTCGTAATGACCTGCATCGGATGGTGCAGGACAAGGGCAATGTAGCCAGGAACCACGATGCCACCGGCTGCGAGCCCGATCGTCTCGGTAAGAATAAGGCTCAAGAACATTCCTATACCAACCGATTCAATTAGTATCATTTGCGATTCTTTTCGTTGATGTGCCGGGGTTTTTCAAAAGCGCAAAACGATTCCTGACAGCATTTATCGCTGTCGATGAAATCCTTGGCGCGAAAGGAAGTGCATCTCATATAGTCCTTCAGGTCATTCATGAATTTATCCCTTCGTGAAGCAAGAACTGCTTCATCATTTCCTCACCATAGCCTACGGTATTTCCCATGGCAAAAATGAGGGAGCGGTTAGACACCGTATCGGCCACAGTCTGTACAACATGTTCTGGCGTCTTTTCGCCAGCATCGATCACCTTTTCATGCTCGATTGCCTTGAAGAGTTTCCTTGCCAGGATATGTGTTCCACTACCGGTAAGGATGTAGTGGTCAGCCGGCATGCGTTCCAATATCAGTCTTGCCATCTGAAAAGAACGGTCTATCCGGTCAATGCGGCAATTGACGAGGATATTGATTTCAGGGTAATCTCGATCGATCATTTGCCAGATGAGAAAAGTTGAATCCGGGTCATTGGCCGCCATTGCGTTTACTAAGATGACCTGTTTTTGGCCTAGGGTTAAAGCATGCCTCCGTAGAACTCCCGGATCAGGTGCTGCGCTGCGCATTGCATCAAGGGCCGTGTTTTCATTGACGCCAAGGTTCTTACATACGTCGAGTGCAAGGGCCACGTTTGCCTTGTGCTCAATGTAGTGAAAATCGGCAACGATCGTGTCGGTTACTCGATCCGCATCTGAAAAATGAGTTTTGATTTGTCGCCTGCGCAAATTCGATTCTTGATTCTGTAATATGCTGTTCTCAGCGGCGAACAGAGTTGAATTGTCTGGTATCGCATCGACAAAATGCCTGGCAATATCATTGATCGTGGGTCCCATAACGTCGAGATGATCGGCCCGTATATTGGTGATCACTACCGTTGTGGGGTTGACTATCCGTACCGACTCGGTATATTGCAGATCAGGTCTGAGCGCCATGCACTCGAGAACGATGGCATCCGGCTTCTCAGTTGCTGCTTTCCTGAATATCTTAATCTGCTCGCGGATGTTTGGCATGCCCAGGCGTAAGACAGGTTGTTCGCGGCTGTTATCAGTAATATAACTCGCTCTTGTTCCAGTCGTTTTCGCGATGACCTTCATGCCGCCGCCTCTGAGTCCGGCCGCGATCAATCGTGTGACCGATGATTTACCGCGGCTTCCATTGACCCAGATACGGACCGGTATGGAATTTACTCTCTTCTCATGGTTCACCTTCTCGATCCTGAGTATGAGTATGTAAAGGCCAATTAAGACCAGAACGGCATAGATAGCGTAAAACATTTAACTCATATTATACCTAAAATTCTTGCTTTGTCAATTTACAAATTGGTTTTTAACCGAAATATAAACGGTTTTCATGTTTTTCCTGTCTAAACAGTGTATGTGATTCGATAAGTTCACTCAGAAAGCGCAAGAGGCTTTATCCAATGCCCAGGTATTGCTTGAAGAGTATAATCACCAGGAATTGGACGTTGAGCACATTTTTATTGCGCTCTTGAGACAGGAAGACGGGCTCGTGCCGAAGATCCTGCAGCGACTCGATGTGACGCCGGATATGGTCCAGCGCCGGTTACAGAATGCCCTGGAAATACGGCCCAAGTTGTACGGCGGCGCCACTGCCCAGATCTATATCACACCAAGAACCAAGAGGCTATTGGGCTTGGCCCGGGCCGAGGCAGAGCGAATGAAGGACGAGTATGTGGGTTCTGAGCATATCTTTCTAGCCATGTCCGAGGAGCGCGAAGGCGAGACCGCGAAGATCTTTCAGCAATTCGGTATCACCAAAGAGAAGGTGTATCAAGCCCTGCAGGCGATGCGCGGTTCGCAGCGCGTGACTGACCAGGATGCGGAGAGTAAGTACATGGCGCTTGAAAGATTCGCTCGCGACATAACCCTCTTGGCAAAACAGGGAAAACTTGACCCGGTCATTGGCCGGGATAATGAGATAAAGCGTGTCATACAAGTACTGTCTCGCCGGACCAAGAACAACCCCGTGTTGATCGGCGATGCCGGTGTGGGTAAGACCGCGATCGTCGAAGGTCTTGCCCAGAAGATCGTCGGCAAGAATGTACCTGAGATACTCAAGGACAAGAGGATCCTTGCCCTGGACATGGGCGCACTGGTTGCCGGTTCAAAATACCGCGGTGAGTTCGAGGAAAGACTGAAAGCCGTCATGGACGAGATAAAGAAAGGTAAGGGGGAGATAATTCTTTTCATTGATGAGTTGCATACGATTGTAGGCGCCGGTGCCGCAGAAGGAGCAATCGATGCCTCCAACATGCTCAAACCTGCGCTCGCCCGCGGTGAGTTACAGTGTATCGGTGCGACTACACTCAATGAATACCGTAAGAATATCGAAAAAGATGCGGCCCTCGAGAGAAGGTTCGCGCCTGTGTTTGTAGGTGAACCGTCGGTCGATGATACGATAAAAATACTTCAGGGATTGAAGAGCCGATATGAATCGCATCACGGTGTGGTTATCGACGACAGTGCGATTGATGCAGCA
>JBFEPB010000219.1:0-3592 GCA_041550295.1 bacterium
AAGGGAAAAGAGGGGGATTATTACACGAATCTGGCGCTGAAGATCGCCAGCCGCGAAGGTGCAGAACCCGAAGCGGTCGCGAATAGAATAGCCGGGCAGATAAAGCATCCAATCATAAAACGCATAACCGTACACCACCCGGGGTTTGTCAATTTTTCTCTGAGTGAAGACTACCTGTATGAGCAGATGACAAAGGAAAGCTCACTCGATATCGGCAATGGGAAAAAAGTATTGATCGAATACGTCAGTGCGAATCCAACCGGACCGATAAATGTGGTTAGTGCACGTGCTGCCGCCGTCGGTGATTCATTGGTAAGGCTTTTTAGAAAAAGCGGTTTCCGTGCCGATGCTGAGTATTATGTAAATGACGTAGGGAGACAAACTGATCTGCTGACCGAGAGCGTAATACAACGAAAAAAAGAGCTTATGGGAGGAAACGCTGAAATACCCGAGAATGGCTATCATGGTGAATACGTTAGAGACATTGCGAAGGAAATCATTGCCCAGGGCATTGAGGATCGCAGCGCGATTAAGAAGTATTCGATCGACTATTTTGTCAACGCACACAAACAAGTAATGCGTGATTTCGGTATCGAATTCGACGTGTGGACGCTCGAGTCCGAACTCTACAAAAGAGGTTTTGTCGATCGTACCCTGCAGATCCTCAAAGAAAGGGATCTCACGTACACCGAGGACAACGCACTTTTTTTCAGAACAACCGCCTTCGGGGACGATAAGGACCGGGTGATCATTACCTCTGACCATCGCAATACATATCTACTTCCGGATATCGCATATCACCTCGACAAATTGGAACGGAGATATGATACACTCATCGATATCTGGGGTCCTGACCACCATGGCCACATCAAAGGGATAATGGGTGGTATACAAGCACTTGGTTACCCGCCTGGGATATTACACGTCCTGATCGTTCAGCAAGTCAAACTGAAAGAACACGGCAGGGTGATCACGATGTCCAAACGCGCGGGCACTTTTACGACACTCAACGACTTACTCAAGAGGATACCAAGAGACGTAGTTCGCTTCTTCTTCCTGATGAGATCATCTTCACAGCATCTCGATTTCGATCTCGATCTTGCGCTGAAACAATCGGATGAAAACCCAGTTTACTACGTGCAATACGCCCATGCGAGGATAAAGAGTATCATCAGGTTCGCGGACCAGAAAGGTATCACACTGTCAAACAGTATAAACACTTCACTGTTGCGGGAAATGGAGGAATTCGGTCTCATCAAGTCCGTACTAAAGTATGAGGAAGTATTAAACGATGCGGTCTGCAATCGAGAACCATACATGATCGCCTATTATCTCATTGATCTCGCCAGGGACTTTCATTCATTCTATCAGAAACATCGTGTGGTCACCGAAGACATACCGCTCACAGAGGCAAGACTTTTTCTGATCAGCAAAACGGCGCACACAATTAAAGATGGGCTTGAATTATTAGGAGTATCATGCCCAGAGGAAATGTAGTGAGAAAGACTCAAAAAGGATGCCAGGAGGTTGAAAAACGAGGCAGGATTGGACTTCGTTTCCCTGCCTCCTCATGCCCTCTTCGACCTTCCAACAGAATGAAGGAGGTTTCATGAATCTTGCAAGTTTGCTGTCAAAAGACAGGATCAACCTTTCACTCAAACCGGGTAAGAAAGATGAGGTTATAAAGGATCTTGTATACACGATAAAAAAAGGAGACGACGCTGAGTTGATAGTATCGACGCTTTTGAAGCGAGAGGAACTCGGATCGACCGGTATTGGTAAAGGAATAGCAATACCACATTGCCGTTCGCTAGCCGTTGAAAAACTGGAGATCGCAGTCGGACGAACGACCAAACCAATAAACTTCAATTCGATCGACAAGAAACCGGTCAGTCTTATCTTCTTGATCATTGCGCCTCCACAGGATCCCGGTAATCAATACTTGATTACACTGGGAAAGATCGTGCAGATCGCAAAAGAAATCACAAAGAAAAATCTGATTCAAAAGGCAGAAACACCCGATGATTTTATTACATTGATCAATGAAATTGAGAAAAATCTTGCCAAGAGGAAATAGCAATGTCTGACATAATCGAGATGCACTTGAACCTTCTTTTCGATCTGGACAACCTGATCGCTGATATGGAGGAACCTTCGTACAAAAAAATAGGCTTTCAGATCGAGGAGGAGGCAAGTCTAGTACTAATCCGAAAGCGAAATGAGCTACTCAAGAAACTGCCCCCCGAGCTCGCGGAAGCATATGAGATACTGAAGAGGAGATACCGCCAGGCAATAGCACCCGTAGAGAGTGAGTTCTGCTTGGGCTGTTTTCAAAAACTCCCCACCCAGTTGTCGGCTCGCACCAAGCAAATTGTGACCTGCCCTAATTGCGGTAGGATACTGTACTGGCGCAGAAAGTAGATAGCCTGAGGCATCTTACGCCCCAGTGTCCATCCATGTCCACGATGATATTGCGGTGTATATCACGGGCTGAGCACCGGCAAGATGCGCACGCTCTTGCACGACGTCTGCAGCAGTGCCTCAGTCAACAGACTTGAAAGCAGCCTCGTAGCTCTTCAACACGATAGAATTATCACCGGAAGAATCGCTGTATTTGACAAAACGATGAGGGTATTCTTTTTCAATGAAGAAAAAAAAGACGCGATTCATAAAGATTATACGTGGTTTCATACTAACCTTCCAACAATGGAATGTTCCGGCCGGAGTTTCGATCGTCGCCTCTCCATTCACCTTTAAGTCGGCATTGATGATAGTCAATTCAGGTATGTGCAGTCGGAACCGGTGTTCAAAATCAGGTTCGTAATCGAACACCCGCAACGCATAATCCAGTGTGTGCCGGTCATAAACGGGTCTTTCCTCGTGATGCCGGTACTCGCGGCCTTTGAAATAAACTTCGAAGTCACGCTCCCTGGTGGAAATCTGTAGTACTGTGTCGTCGTCGATAATCTTGGTTGCATACAGCGTGCTGAGATTTGCGCTATCCAGGTAGATCTCGATGATCCGATCTGAGGTATAAACAACGTGATAACCAATAGAATCGAGAGTTGAGACAATATCTATGCTACCTATTTTCCCTTTATCGTTCGTCATGTAGACCATCTTCTCGGCATTGGGTAGAATCTGAAAAAACAGGATGAATGTAATCACTGACGGCCTCCCCAGATCATCATACAGACAGCGCCCATTGTGTCACTGCGCCAGGCGTCATCTCGTGTCTGAATCCCGGGATGATAGTCCATCAACGATATCAAGGAGTTGGACGATATCATCCAACTCGTAGTCGGCACCGGACTTTTCAGTCCCAAATCGATCACCGTACCGTGCAAAAACCGTCTTCATTCTCACCAACTTCGCACCATAGATATCGCGTTCCGCCCAATCGCCGACCATGATCGCCTCTTCGGGTTTGACCTGCAGTTTCTGTAGAGCTAGTTTGAAGGGTTCGGGCGCCGGTTTTTTCTTGTTAGTATCCTCAAAAGTTATTACATTATCGAATATGTTATGCAGATTCAACTGACACAACCTCAGCCATGCCTGCAACCGCGGTGCGTCACTAAGCACCGCGAGTTTG
>JBFEPB010000220.1:0-3579 GCA_041550295.1 bacterium
ACTCCCACCTCACCAAAAGCGTTCATCACCTTCTCTGCCGCTGCACGGGCCTGGTTCTGGTCCATGAAATACGCGAACTCCCTGTGATTGCGTTAAACTCTGATGACGAACCGAGACACGGTTGTACAGATACCGCCTGGTACAAATACCTATCACGGACCACCCTGCAGCGTTCATCCAAAAACCTCGGCCGCATGATAGGATGAACGGATAAGGGGGCCGCTGATCACGTGCCTTATTCCCATACCCTTCCCGATCTTTCTCAGTTTGTCGAAATCATCAGGCGTGTAGTACCTCTGAACTGGAATGTGCTTTATGGTAGGCTGCAAATACTGGCCGAGCGTCACGACATCCACGCCGGCGTCTCTTAGATCATGCAGCGTCTCTCCTATTTCGTTCTCCTCTTCACCGAGACCGACCATTAACCCGCTTTTTGTGATCATTTGCCGGTTCAATTCCTTACATTTTCTCAGTACACTCAAAGACTTGTCATAACTGCACCGTCGATCCCTGATATACGGCGTGAGTCGCCGTACTGTCTCTACATTATGCCCGATCACAAAGGGTCTTGCATCCGCAATTCTCTTGAGGCATTCCGCGCTGTCACCAAAATCAGGGATGAGTGCCTCGACTTTCACATGCGCATTCATCTCTCTTATAGCCCTTATCGCGTCTGCATAATGCTGACTGCCGTAATCCACTAGATCGTCGCGATCGACCGATGTGATGACAACGTATTTCAGTCCAAGTGTTCTTATGACCTCGGCAACATGTGTTGGTTCGTCATGGTCTACCAATCCCTTTGGGTTTCCGGTCTGCACGGCACAGAACCGGCACGAACGAGTACAAACCTTGCCGAGTATCATCACGGTCGCGCTCTTTCGTTTCCAGCATTCTGAGATATTAGGACACCGCGCCTCCTGACAGACCGTCGAAAGGTTGTTCTTCTGGAGGATGCGGTAAATGGATTTGTATTCATCCCCGGATGGGATACGTATTTTCAACCAATCCGGCTTTCTTAAGTAATCTCTTCTAAACATACTCTCTTTATGTCTTGCTTGAACACTGAGCCAATACTGCTAACAACACGCTCTTTAATTTCAGACATGGCGGTTTCTCTACCTAGTATCTTCTGCATAGATACCATTTCGACATTTTTCAATCCACAGGGTACGATCAGGTCAAAGTAACTCAGATCCGTATTGACATTCAGGGCAAAACCGTGAAAACTCACCCATCTCTTCACCGCAACGCCGATCGAACAGATCTTACCGCTTTCGGTCCATACCCCGATCATGTCTTCCTTCTTGTATGCCCGTATTCCAAAATGCAACAGGGTGCTGATTATCGAATCCTCTATGCCATTGATGAATGGCTTGATGCCGGCAAGGCCATCACGTACGTTGAAAATAGGATAGCCTACCAATTGCCCAGGACCATGATAGGTTGCGTCTCCGCCACGTTCGATATGATAGAAATCAACCCCTTTTTCCTTTAGAAAATCTACCGGGAAAAGTACGTTGCTTTGCTGGCCGCTCTTACCCATGGTGATTACTGGATTGTGTTCAACAAGGAGTAGTGTATTAGGTAATCTTTCACTGACGCGTTTCTCGTGAATGCTTTTCTGAAGGTTCCACACTTCTTTGTAATCTCTATTTCCCAGATCCAAAACGTACAAGAAAACACCTTCTTTGCTTTAGACCAGCGCTATTCTCTCACTACTCTCTATCGGCTGTGGCGCTGACCGGAATGGGTTTTACCGGCGGCCGAAAAGTCGGCTGCACGATATCTTTAATCGGTATGTTCAGTTCTCGCGAAAGGATCTTGGCGATATGCCTACGGCAGCCCTTACCCTGGCATAGTCCCATGGTCACCCGTAGAATTCGCTTAAGATCATCCATGGTCTGATACCCTTCCTTGATTTTCTGAACTATTTCTTCCTCGGTGATGTCTTCACAACGACAGATTATTTTCATGGAGTATTCTATCCGGAATTCACCGGGAGTCAAGGATATCACAGGAGAACGTGTACTAATCATCTAAGAGATAAATTGCATTTGACTGTGAGTCGAGGAACGCGATGCTTATTACGGTGCCCTAATAGACCTGTACACCGATCCAACAAATTATGGAAGTTCATTACGTGTCAGGCTGGGAATCGGTATAGAATTGTAAATAACGTAGTTTCTGTATAAGCAAGTTCGACCACTTTCCGCAAGAATATTCTTGTCATTTCTTTGCGTGAGCTTCTTGTTGATCAATGATTAGACCTCCAATTTGTTCAGGTCGTCAATATTGACGCGACCTGTTTTTTGTGTATTATTACGACATCATGGAGACCCAGGTATCGACGGACCGCAGGAATGCCGGGCCATACGTAGTTATCGAATGCCCAGAAAAAATACCGTGCGATCCATGTGTCGATGCATGCCCGAACAATGCCATCTCAATACCTGGTTCGATAATCGAACTGCCGCAGATCGATCTTGAGAAATGCACCGGGTGCTTGGTCTGTATCCCGAAGTGCCCTGGTCTGGCGATCTTTGTCGTCGATGAAACGCCCGCAGATTACTCTATCGTCTACATACCATATGAATTTTTGCCGAGACCCACGAAAGGCGACACGGCAAAAGGTCTTGACCGCGAAGGTAGAGAACGATGTGAAGTGAAGATCACTAAGGTAATTGATGCCAAGAAATTCGATCGTTGTGCGATCATCGGGTTCTCCGTGCCAAAGGAATTGTCTCACGAAATCAGAGCAATTCGGATTAGCGAGTAACTTTTCACGACAGATTGTTGTCTAAATAACGTGAACCGAGGTGAAAAATGATGAAAAGAGTTTTTTCTTTGTTGATGGTAATGGCCGCTCTTGTGGCGGCAGACGAGTATCTTATCAGGGTTGACCTTGACGCGTCACGTCTTGCTCCTCTCGTGGAACAGGATCTCAAGATTATTGCCGAGTTCGAAAATTCCGCAATCGTGTTGCACGAAAAGAATGACCTTCAGACGATCTCATCACTGGATTTTCAAATACTCGACACCCAACCCCAAGAGGGACAATACTACATTGCACGTCCGATGGAAAGAAATACAGATCTAACGCCATTCGGTGATGTTCTGACCCAGGATGGTTCTGACTATTTAATCAGGCTACATCCTGGCATGCTGGAATCCCTGCTCGACCACAAGGTCATGGTAAGACGAATGGCTCTAAGGCCAATGGTGCTCAGGACTGCAGCAGACTTCCCGCAGGTGCGCTATAACCAGACAGTTGCGGATATTGTCAACCTTGTCGATCCTGACAGCGTACTGGCAAAAGTACAGCGTCTGCAGGATTTCCGAACGAGGCTGTCGACCCATGATTCCTGCACGGCGGCGGCAAACTGGATCTTCAACGAATTCGATTCCATTGGCTGTGATTCAATTTTCTTCCAGTATCACACTGGCGGACAAGCACCAAACGTGATCGCCGTTAAACACGGTACCGTATACCCTGATTCGATCTACGCCGTGATCTGTGGACACTTCGATTCGTATGCCTTTTACTCACCTGAGTTGGCGCCGGGCGCGGACGACAAT
>JBFEPB010000221.1:0-3575 GCA_041550295.1 bacterium
ATAAACAGCAATGCAGCCAGACAGATCGAACACGAAGCTCCTGACATGCGCGTCGCAGTTCCGGTAGGAGTCGAAAATAACCCGTTTTATTACTCGCTCGAGTTATTGACACAGCAGGAGAGAGACAATGCCGTCATCGAAATCATGTTCATGGAATCGGTGTCTCAGGAAATTGAAACCCTCGCACGAAATATCGAGCAGATCTGGAACGCAGGCAACTACGAACAGGCACTCGACATGCTCGGAGATTTTAATGCAATACCAGGGGTCGAAGGCAACGCGGTCATGGGAGTTGTTTGGAGAACGCCAGTACAGGCGCCAATGACCGACTGGGGCGATGATGTCCTGATAAGCGCGCGCGACAGTATTTTCGTGCTCGCAATGGACCATGACATGACAACCCACAACCTGTTCGCCGTGCTCGGCTTTACCGGTGATGGTAATGACAGTAAGTTCAGCGCTAATTTCTCAAACGACGGCGGGCTAACCTGGGTCGAAACCTATGCGCTCTACGGCTTCTCCTATGTGATGAATGACCTGGATGCCTGCTGCGTTATGGGCCATTTCTATGTTGCCTACACTGGCGGACTTGCTGCCAGCCCTAATTCGATGGCTTGGTTACAGCGTTTCAGGACCGTCGATGGTCAACGAGATACATTCCCCAATGGCAATGAAAGCTTCAACGTCTTCACTACTACAGAAATAATGGACGTCGACGTCTCATCCAATCATGAGCAATTCAACAACCGGCTCTATTTCTATTGCATTGACCAGGCAGGTACAATACACAACTTCTGGAACTGGCCGGCCAATGTGACCTGGACCGGAATGGCCACGAATGTCAATAATGCCCAGCAAGGTCTCGATACTGACTGGAATGTCAATTATACAACCTATACTTCCATCATGTCTTTTATTACGGATGAAGATTCGGTAGAAATCTACGGAAGAGACGGCACCACCTGGGATAACCTTAGAACGTATCCTATCAACACCACGCCATATGACTACTATACAACGGCAATCGGCGGACATAATGACACTCTATTCTGCGCCTTCAGTTATACAGGAGTCTTCAGGCAGGTCCGATATCTAATCAGATACGGCGAAACTGGCGGATGGTTCTATGGCTTTCTGGCATCCGATACCATGGAGAATAACTGGACCCCGGATGTAACATTACGAGGCTCTGGTGGCATCCACGGTATGTACCGAGGGCCCCTTACGAGCGCAGGCTACTATCGCAGTCGACCTTATTCTGGCGGTTGGACCACGCCGGAGATGTTCAATGACCATACTATAAGCGCAGAAATCGTTCCTCAAATCGAGTTTGTTGGTAATGGCAATTACGGAATAGTGTACCGACGACCCATGAACGCAGCCGGTATGTGCTACTTTGACCGCAGCGATTGGGTGACCGGTGTCGCTGAATACAAAGTCGATGATCCGGTCAGCAAGCACATCAGCCTTGCGCCGAACCCGGCGCGTAACTTGTCGGTCTTGTCCTTCGTGACCCAACAGGAAGGCAGAGTCGCAATCACACTATATGACGCAGTGGGCAGATCGGTCGAAAACATCATGGATAGAACGATAAATCCAGGTACTCACTCGGTCAATATCGATGCTCAAAATCTCGCTGCAGGAATCTATTTTGTTCGCGTCGAAACTCCAGACGGTGTCGGTAGCAAGACAATGACGATTGTGAAATAGTGTCAATCGAGTTCATTCTTGAACTCACGAGTACCATAAAAAAGGGCAGCTCAGCTGCCCTTTTTTTGGTTACACAAGAACAGCAATAATCACAGGTCGCGCCGGCAATCATAATGGAAAAGAAGGCTTGACGCGTATACCTCAATGTATATATTATGCATGCATATGTTTTGTACCATCTTGGTGTCCAACATACATAAAGGAGGTGATAGAAAAAAGCGATAGATATTGTAGTGACAGCATTGTATAGGGAGGAACAATGGACAAGGTAATAAATGTAGTTCTTGCTTCATCACTGCTCTTTGTATTGTACGCCGCTCAGAACAAACCCCTGGATCCACTAAGTGCGCTGCCCTCAAAAAATGTCAAAACCCCTGTTCAGAGTGATATCATCGACATGAAAATCGCACCTCCGGTCGGTGTCGAGAATTATCCGTTCTATCATTGTCTGGAAATCATGGACCTGCAGGAAAAGCAAAATGCCAGGATCGAGATCGTGTTCATAGCCGAGATCTCCGAAGAAATCACGGATTATGCGCGTAGTGTTGAACAAACCTGGAACATCGGTGCTTTTGAACAGGCTCTTGATATGTTCGACCAACTCAATTCGATGCCGGGAGTTCAGGGTAATGCGGTGATCGGTATCATGTGGAGAACGCCAATCCCTGCGCCACCAGCTGACTGGGGAACCGACGTTCGCATCAGTGCGCGCGACAGCGTCTTTGTGCTCGCCATGGACCGCGACAATGCAACGAACAATCTCTTTGCCATGATCGGTTTCACCGGTGACGGTACAGGGAGCAAGTGGACCGCGAATTTTTCCAGCGATGGCGGTGGTACCTGGGTTGAAACATTTTCGCTAGGTGGTTTTAGTTACGTCATGAATGATATTGATGCGTGTGCAGGTGATGATCATTTCTGGGTTGCCTATACTGGCGGATCTGCACACAACTCCGCGTGCATATTGAAGAGGTTTCAAGCATCTGATGGCTACGCAGTTAACATGCCCAACGGTTCTTCGGTCCACATCCTCTTCTCAACGACCCCGCCAGATACGATCACGGATCTGGAGATAACGAGCAATCACGACCAGTATGACCACCGGGTCTACACTTTCGCTTTGACGAAGACAGGCAATGTTCGCGGCTTCTGGGGTTATACAGATCAGGTCAACTGGACCGAATGGACAATGGGTATCACAGATGCGAGGCAGGGTCTGGATGCGAACTGGAACTACGGATTCACGACGTACGCTCTGCTGCTTACCTACATAAACAATGCAGACGAAGTTAAGGCATACGGAGGACCATCACCTATGTGGACGCTGCTTGACTCTTATAATACCAACGATACCTGGGGCTACTGGACTACCTCGTGCGGGGCCTGGCACGACACCCTTTTCTATACATTCAATTACCTGGGCACTGAAGCGCAGGTCCGCTACCGGGTTCAGTACGGCAGCAGCAGTACGTGGTTATACGGGTTCCTGGCGCCTGATACTATGGATCACCATGTTACGCCGGATGTCACACTGCGTAACGGCGGTGGAATTCACGCTACCTACCGCGGTCCATCGATGACAGCGTCATACTACCGTAGCCGGGGGTATAGCGGAGCCTGGACAACACCAGTGCAGTACAATGATCAATTCACAGCCTTCCATGTCCGGCCCGAAATTGAAAATGTCGGCAGCGGTAATTACGGAATTCTCTACATGATGCCAATACCAGCGACAGGCGCCTGCTATTTTGACCGCAGCGACTGGGTGACCGGTGTTGCTGAACACAAAGTCGATGACCCGCTCAGCGCATACATCAGCCTTGCCCCGAACCCGGCGCGTAACTTGTCGGTCTTGTCATTCGTGA
>JBFEPB010000222.1:0-3573 GCA_041550295.1 bacterium
GTCTATTAGACCGCGACAGAATGTCCGAAAAAATGAAACTGGCTCCCGAGCAAAAGGTCATATTGGCGCAAACAGTTGGATATCCTGCTGAGTAAGAAGGAAATTCACGAGGCAAACTGCATTTGAGAGAGCATTACATTACATACCTTTTTGATCTGGATGGAACACTGACCGACCCACAGGTTGGAATAACGAATTCAATTTTGTACGCGCTGGCGCGGCTCGGCATAACCGAGACCGACCCCAAGAGTCTTGTAAAGTTCATTGGGCCGCCGTTGCTGGAATCCTTTCGTAAATGGTATGGTTTCAGTGATGCAGAGGCGAGACAAGCGGTCGCCGTTTTCCGCGAATACTATGCCGAGCGCGGTATCTATGAGAACAACATGTATGATGGAATTGATGGACTATTGTCAGCCCTACACGCACGTAGTTGCCGTCTCATCTTGGCGACATCAAAAGCGACGGTATACGCACACAAGATACTGGAGCACTTCCGGATATCTCAATACTTTGATCGCGTGGTGGGCAGTAACTTTGACCTGACGCGGGCGGCAAAGGCCGAGATAATCCACGATATCTTGTGTGAAATGTCACGACAAGACGGAGAGGCTTGTATAATGATCGGCGACCATGTGGACGATATCCACGGCGCATACGAAAACGGTATTGATTCGGTAGCGGTCACGTATGGCTACGGTTCATTAAAAGATCTTGCGAAGTGCCGCCCTACATACATTGTACATACGGTACAAGGACTAGCATCTTTACTGATTGGGTCTTGTGCGGCGCACGGTCCAGTCGAATCTTGACAAGAGGATTTTTCTTAATACAATAATATATGTCAAACAAAAAACGCTACGTCACAAAACAACATAAAAAAATACAGGCGCGGTTCTCAACTGTTATATACACCTTGTTTGGTGCGTTCATCGTCCCGCGCGGAGGAAAGGTCCACGTGGCAAGTTTGATAAATCTCGTTGTGCCACTCGGGTTTTCGTCAAATGCGATAAGACTCGGTCTTTCAAGGATGGCCAGACAAGGCGTGTTCAATATCAACAGATCTGGTCGTCGGAGCTACTATTCACTGAATGCGAAGGGTATGAAATGGATGGAGCAGGGCAGGGTGCGTGCCTTTGAGGTCAAAAGAAGAAAATGGGATGGAAAATGGAGATTACTCGTCTACAATATCCCCGAAACAATGCGCGAGTGGAGGGACAGACTGCGATACAAGCTGCAAAGTATGGGTTTTGCCAATATGAGCGCGTCCGTTTGGATCTCACCGCATGATCTGGAAGCCTCATTGCTTCAATACTTGGAGCAAGGGAATATGCTCGACAACGTCGAAACGTTCACTGCTACCTACACTGGCCAGCGTTGCGAGAAAGATTTAGCGGCAGGGATCTGGAACGTTGCGGAACTGTCACACCGGTACAACACGTTCCTTAAGAGATATGGCAAATTGCTTTCGTCATATGAGAAATTGGTAAAAGCAGGTCGCACTATGGGTCCTGCCGATTGTTTCGCCCGCAGGTTTTGTATGACCGCAGAATACGTTGCGCTGAGGTTAGAAGACCCTATGCTCCCGGCTGGACTTCTTCCCGATAATTGGGTTGGAATACGTGCCGAGAAGGTCTATAAAGATCTCTTGCATCTACTCAAACCAGGGGCAGATGCATTCGTGGATTCGATACTGAGTGAATAATGGAGGTTTGATGAAGTTGTTTTCTGTCTTTTTTGCAGTGCTCTGCAGTATTCCGGCAGTTGCGGGCGACGGTGGAGTAAGGTTTGTTGTGCTCGGTGCTCGAACCAGTGGACCCGTGGGTGGGATTTTCAGCGATATTATTGATCAGGTTTCACTGCTGAGTCCTGATCTGGTGATGAATGTCGGAAACCTCATCCAGGCACAAGTTGATGATACAACAGCAACCAAGGCGCGCTGGGATGAGGTTTTGAACACGATGAGCGTTCTTGGTTGTGATTTTTACCTTGTGCCTGGTAGTAATGACATAATTGACGAGAATACGCGTGCCATATATGAGAAAAAAACTGGTTGCAAGAGATACTACTCGTTCGATTACGGCAACTGTCATTTTGTCGTTTTAGATAACTCGCTGAGTGCTTGGAATCAACTGGAGCAAGTCGATGTAGAACAGTATGATTGGTTTATCAATGACCTGGAGGAACACAAGGATGCTGGTCATATATTCATATTGCTGCATATCCCATATTATCTGAACTCATTATCGACGGGCCAGCCGAGTTCATTTATGGAACAATGTTTGAAGTACCGCGTACGTGCTGTCTTCAACGGAGGTTTGGGTAACTACATGTACCTCAATCAGGACGGTGTGGACTATATTACAGTCGGCAGTTCGGGCGCAGCTATGCAAGACAATGATGCGGGTAAGGGGAATTTCCATCATTTTCTCTATGTTACCACCAGGAGCGATGAATACAACATCGCGGTGATCAAGCATGGAGGTGTATTGTACCGCAATGTCTTTACTAGCAGTGATTACTACGATGTTCAGCGCGCGCAGCGGGAGGTCTTGTCCTTTTCCGGGACGATGGTTAGAGAAGGTGAAAAGAACGTTTCCAAGCTCTGCGAGATGACTGTAAATAATACCGCTGCTGATTCGATTACCGATGTACTCATTTGGAATTTCGATTCTACCCGCTACAGGATAACGCCGGTTGCGATACCCCTGGCCCTTGGCCCTGGAGAAGCAGCAAATTACAGGATCGAAGTCCAGATCGCCGATGGATCTCAATTGTACCCCTTGCCAAGATGTACGTTCGAGTACCCGTATACATTTGGCAAGTCATGTACTCTGAGCAGTTTGTTGAGTGTCAGACGCGGGAAGGCGATCGAGTGTGTAGATTCACCTCCTGATATTGACGGCGTGCTCAACGACAGGGCATGGAAGAAACTGGCGCCGATAAGCCACTTCAGCGACGACGTTGGCGAGACTTCTTCGATGGCCAGGACTGAATTGTATCTAGGATATGATCAGAGTAATGTCTATGTAGCCTTGCGCTGTTCCGAAAGTGATACGGCAAGCATCAGGGCTTCGGTTCAAGAAAGGGACGGACCTGTCTATTCAGACGACAATGTCTGGTTCTTCTTTGACACGAATAATGACCAGGAAACATACTATCAGTTGATTGTAAATCCTCACGGTGTTACATTTGACCGGGCATGTAGTTTTGCTGAAGGAAGGGTCAATACGGAATTGGAATGGAATGGGCATTGGGAAATAATGTCTGGCCGCGAGCAAAATGCCTGGACGCTTGAGATGAGAATACCTAAGAATGAACTTGCGCCGTACAGTGACGAACGATGGGGATTTAATTTTCGGAGGTTGCAGACGAGCACTGCCAGTGCCGCCTACTGGACCTTACCATTCGGGCACACACCAGGTAACTTCGGTGTTATTGAATTCGAATAGATGAAGCAGAAGGCAGCACCTCCGGGTTCGTGGCGCTCGCCGATCACAGCTGAAGTGGTCGCCCGTCAGAGCGTCAAATTCGGTGAAATCGTTGTGGACGGCAAAGACATATACTGGGCAGAGA
>JBFEPB010000223.1:0-3555 GCA_041550295.1 bacterium
AAGAAGCTCAGAAGTTGAGAAGCCTAACGTTAGTAACGTTATTAGCGACACTAACGATCTCAACGATCATAACGATATCGTTATATTCAGAGCAACCGCGACGATATTCTACGTTTAATGCCGGAAGGTATTTTGGTATTGAGCTCAACGTGCTCACACGCGTTAAATCGCGCGAAGTCATTTATTGTGGCAGGCAGCGCCTTGAAAAAAACATTCGTTTCAACAATATCCTTTTCCAGAAGCAGGTTTTGTATCAGCAGCACTTTGCGCTGGCGATCGGCCTTTGGATCGATCCTGCCGATCAGCTGGTTATGCCATAACACGGGTAGACAGAAATAACCATATTTCCTCTTTGATCTCGGCACATAGCATTCCAGACTATATCCGTATTCATAGAGCGCCTGTGTACGGTCACGCATGATAATAGCATTGTCAAAGGGCGACAGCAGACGCACTCTGTCATCGGTTTGCGCTGAGGCGCGCCGCATTCTGCTCAAGTCCTTTATTAGGGCATAATACGGTCCTTTCAGACCAGTAACGTCGAGTTCTACTATCTCGCCTGACTTATGTAAAATATCCAACCATTTGTCCAGTCTTCCACTGATGCCTATGTACCGGTTTATGTCATTGAGCGTTGCGACGCCCAGGGCGTTGAGTGCTCTGCGTACGAAGAATTCTTTTTCCTCCTGTTCTACAGGTATGGTCAAATCAATGTTTTTTGGCAGAACCCTTTCTGTGAGGTCGTATACGCGCTGGAAATTACGCCGCTCTTTGATCATCAGATCGCCTCGCCAGAAAAGAACTTCGAGTGCAGCCTTTGCCGGTTTCCAATCCCACCATGGCCCACGTTTCCTGTTTTCCACATCATCGAAATCGCTCGGTGTCAAAGGACCTTCTTTCACTATCCTTCGTTTTACTTGCCGAACCAGATCCGGATTCTTTTTTGTCCACTGGTCAAACCAGGAACCAGGTTTTGGTTTTCGCTTAATCGTAGGCAGATAGTACCGGTAATCCTTCATGGGTACGAATGAGGCCGCATGTGCCCAGTATTCGAATATCTGCCTGTCTTTTGCCTGCAGATCATGGAGGAATTCTTGCCTGTAATCTGTCTGACGTGTCCGTAGTACGAGATGATGTGAGCGCTCCACTACATTGATAGTGTCAATTTGAACATAGCCGAGATGTTCGATCGTGCTAAGTGTACCGGGTTTGCCTTTCGGAATGCCTTTGTTTGTCAATAACTGCCTGTTCAGGGTGTAATTACGTGCTTTTTCTTTGGAAACGGTTATTTTTTTGTGCTGCTGTGCCATTGGGCGAGTAGTTCTTTCTCTTTTTCGAGTTTCAATCCGACTTTCATTTCATAGTCGACTGGCCTCGTGGCATGCCAGGCCAGCGTATCTCTTATTGTCTCTTCGACCGGATTGAATTCTAACCCCGCGTTCATTGCCCTTGTGCAATTCACTTCGAATATGCCACGCCACTCTGCCGGTGTCCACATCGGTATGTGTCCGACATCGTTGCCCGTAATGAATTCCTCACTGACCCAGGTCATGGATGCTTTATTTCCAGTTTGCCTATTGCATATGTTAAGGAATTCATCCATGCTTAGTCTCGTTTCAGGGCCTGTCGTGTTGAAGATCCCGATGCTCTTTTTCGCTGCTAGATGTAGAACAAAATTTGCCAGATCACGTGCATCAATGAATTGCACCTGCATGTCCGGGGGAGAGGGGACAAGCACTTCGCCGCCGTTTTGCAGGCGCACCGGCCAGTACGTGAAACGGTCAGATGGGTCATGCGGACCTACTATCAAACCACACCGCATTATTACCGAGCGTTCAGGATAAATTTGCTTGACTACATTCTCGCACAAGACCTTTAGTGGTCCGTATGTTTCGCCAGTTACTTCCTCAACTGTTTCGTCTTCCATTGCGCCTAATACCGACTCTTCATCAATACCTGATTTACTAAAATCAGCATAGACATTCAATGTTGAGATGAATATGTACCTTTCTACCGAATCCTTGAGTGCTTCAGCAGATTTCTTGACGATCCGGGGCACGTAACCGCATGTATCTACTACGATGTCCCATTTGTTGCCCTTGAGCAATTGCAGGTCATGATCCCGGTCGCCAGTAATCTTCTCAATATCGTTAAACAAATCTGGATTGGATTTACCTCGATTGAAAAGAGTAAGCTCGTGGCCATGTTTGATAGCCGTCTCGACCAGTGTCCGTCCGACAAACCTGGTCCCTCCAATAACCAATATCTTCATGTCTCCAGTATATTTAAGGGTACACTATTGTCAATCGACTGCGGTTACTCTTTTGATTCTTGCCAGTTTTCTATGCCTTCCCTTGCAAGAAATACAACAATGACCAGACCCACGATAGGATCAGCCTGCCAAAAACCAAATAGGTAATGTGAGCCTAAGCCGATCAGCAGTGCCAGGGAAAGAAATGCGCACGCAAGAGTTTCTTTTGAATCGGCGATCAATGCTTTGCTGCCAATTTTCTTGCCGATACGATACTTCTGCACCATAAGAATAGGCATTACGATTATCGAGACGATCGCGATCACTATGCCAGGAAGGCTTGTCTGTGGTATCTCCTGAGTGATCAGTTTGCCAATTGATTCATAAAGAACGTATGCAGCAAGTACGAAGAAGGTGACCGCAACAAACATCTGCGCTCTCTTCTCTATCTTCTCTTCCTGTTCGGCCGTAATCTTGCCGTGCTGGCGCAAGCGCCACACCAGGACCATACCGGAAAGCGATTCAACGATGCTGTCGAGACCAAAGCCGATCAATGCAATACTGTTCGCCATGCTGCCGAACAATATCGAAACAAACGCCTCAAGCAAATTATACCCAATAGTGAAATACTCTAAGAATAGTGCTCTCTTGAATAATCTGCTCATCTATTTTGTGAACAGAATTTTATGAGTCACGCAGTGTGTTTCTGCACGTAATTGGACAAAATAAACACCGTAGGGCAGAGGAATGGCATAATCATCAAAGCACTTCATATCCTGACTGCAGATAATTATGACCACCTCCATCGACGTAGCAAGTGGTATGTGGGGGAGAGGTTGTGGGAAAGTTGCACCTTGTTATCTAATGTTGTTAAGAATTGAGGAAAGTCTGTGCAATTCACTTTCTGCAGCCTGAATCAGTTTGTCGATTATCTCTCTGATAGGCTTTATTTCATGTATCAAACCAACACTTTGCCCGGCCATCAAAGAGCCAAGTTCAACATCACCATCAATTACGGCCTTGTACAGACTACCAACCCAGAATTTCTCCACTTCATACTGGGCATGATCTCTGGTTATCTCGCCTTTTTCCAACTGCTGCAGTAAGCGAAACTGTAATCTACCGAATTCATCCGTTGCCTGATTCTTGATTGCCCTAACTGCGACAACCGGGAGTCTCGAATCATACTGAGGCGTTGCCATCGCTTGCCGTGCACGTGCTCGAATGAAGGCCTGCTTGAATCTTGGATGGGCATTACACTCTTCACTGCAGACAAAAAGCGAGCCGAACTGGCAACCATATGC
>JBFEPB010000224.1:0-3552 GCA_041550295.1 bacterium
AGAAGTATTACGCGGACAACATGGAGGAGTTCAAAATGCCCGAATCAGCCCTCGTCCATGAGATCTCGTTTGATTCAAAACAGATGGCCGACAAGGTGCACGAAGAGGCCATGGTACGGCCAGAATCCTTTGACTCGCTCGCCGCGGTATATTCGACGACGCTAGGGAGCGGACGTGGTGGTGAAGCCGGTATCATCCGTAAGGGTACGAGGGGTGAGGAGTACGATAAGGTTCTCTTTGGTCTTGAGAATGGTGAGATCAGCGATGTCTTCAGTCTCAAGGGAAAAAACTGGATAATCATACAAATGGTCGAGTATTATCCTGAACACTATAGAAACCTCGACGAGGTGAGAAACGTGATAGAAACACGCATGAGGCGTCAGCAACAGGGCGAAATCGCAACTGATTTTCTTGATAAAATCAAGAAAGAGGCGGATATACAAGTTCTGCTCCCTGAGCCAGAAGAAACCACGGATACCCAGACCGATAGCCAAGAATAAAGCAGGGCATGCCTGAACTACGTAAAGACCCTGTCTTGGGCCGGTGGGTCATTATCTCCACCGAGCGGGCAAAGCGCCCTAAGGATTTCAAATCTGCACCGGAAACCAAGAGCCTGACGCCGAAGGAGTGTCCTTTTTGCCCCGGCAATGAGGCGGCCACGCCGCCCGAGATCTATGCAATCCGGCCGGACGGCTCTGAACCTGACACGCCTGGCTGGAAATTGCGCGTCATCCCAAACAAATTCCCCGCCCTGCGGATCGAAGGTGAGATCGACCGCAGGGGAGAGGGTATCTATGACCGCATGAACGGTATCGGTGCACACGAGGTCATCATTGAAACACCTGACCATAACCAAGACCTCGCTGATATGGATCTGTCTGGTTTCGGTGATGTCGTCCATGCTTATCAACACAGAATGCTCGATCTTAAGAAAGATGAGCGTCTGCGTTACGTAATGATATTCAAGAACTTTGGCGCGGCAGCCGGAGCCTCACTCGAACACAGCCACTCCCAGTTGATTGCAACGCCTGTAGTACCGAAAAGAGTAATGGAAGAGATGGATGGAGCAAAACGCTACTTTGAGTATCGGGAGCGATGTATCTTTTGCGACATCGTCGTTCAGGAGACTAAGGCGAGAAAGCGTTTGATATCCGAAAACAATTCGTTCATTCTCATATGTCCTTTTGCACCCCGCTTCCCTTTTGAATGCTGGATACTACCACGTAACCATAGATCTAATTTTGACGATGCTACGCCGGAGGAATTGAGAGATCTTGCAAGTATCCTCAAGGATTGCCTGATGCGTTTAAAGAAGGCGCTGAATACCCCTCCCTACAATTTTATAATACATACTGTACCAATAATCATGCGGGGTATTGACTTCTATCACTACCACCTCGAGATAATACCTGTGCTCACGCATATTGCAGGCTTTGAATGGGGCACAGGTTTCTATATTAATCCCACAGGACCTGAGGATTCAGCCGCCTATTTGAAAAACATAATGTGATGCGTATAACGGTCGTTGAAAATGCCTACCATCCGTCACTGACCTGCACAAGATGAAGGTTGCTTTCATTGTGTCCGAGGCAGTCCCTTATGCAAAAACCGGTGGCCTCGCCGATGTGGCAGGAACGTTACCGCGGTACCTGAAGGCATTGAACATAGACACGACTATCATAATGCCGCGCTATAAGGATGTCGATGGAGTAAAAGAGTGGAGTGCAGATATCGAAACCGGTCGTCGTCACACGGTAGACTTCTACAGGCACAGCGATTATTTGTTTATCAGCAATCCTGATTTATATGAACGTGACGGTCTGTACGGCGACGCCAACGGCGATTACCCGGACAATTGCGAACGCTTTTCATTGTTCTGCAAAGCCGCAATGCTCGCAGTAGAAAAAATAGACTTCGATATCGTTCATTGCCATGACTGGCAGTCAGCGCTGGTGCCACTCTACATGAAACTCAGTAAGGCAAAGGGGCGGAGCGTTTTCACGATACATAATCTCGGTTACCAGGGGAGATTTTCTGCAGACGATTTCCCCTTGCTCGGGATCGATGCAAAATACTTTACGTCTGAAGGATTAGAATTCCACGGGGACATCAATTTTCTCAAAGCCGGTATCGCATATGCGGACGCTGTAACAACCGTCTCGGAACAATATGCAAGAGAAATCCAGACGCCCGAACTGGGGTTTGGGCTCGATGGTGTTCTGAAGGCAAGGGCGAATGATTTGTCCGGGATAGTCAACGGCATAGACTATGAACACTGGAGCCCTGAATCAGACGAATTGCTCTATGAAAAATTCTCAGGATTCGAAGGTAAACAGCGGAATAAAATAAACCTATGCGAGGGCAGCGGTCTCGAGCCGGCAAGACCGTTGATCGGCATGGTTTCACGCATCGCGGGCCAGAAGGGGTTCGATATCCTGGTCTGCGCGCTCGACGAGATCATGAAACTCGGCTACAGCATGATAATTCTCGGTTTTGGTGAGGAGTCGTATCATCGTAAATTGCTCAAGCTGCAAGACATTTATCATGGACGGCTATCCGTAAACATAAAATTCGATAATAAACTCGCGCACCGGATATACGCAGCAAGTGATTTTTTCCTCATGCCTTCAAAGTATGAGCCATGCGGACTGGGTCAATTGATAAGTCTGCGTTACGGTACTGTGCCCATCGTCCGTAAGACCGGGGGCCTCGCTGACACCGTTCATGAATTCAATCCCGAAGGGATGTCGGGCAACGGTTTCCTTTTTTCAGAATATAGCGGTGGTGCTCTACTCGCCGCAACGGAGAGAGCACGCCGGCTATTTGATAATGGTGAGCAATTCAGAATACTCTCTGAATTGTGCATGAAATATGACTATTCCTGGGAGAAATCAGCCCGAAAATATGGCGTTCTGTACACTGGTTTGCTTAACCCTTGACAGCAGGAATTTATTTTATAAAATTTGCAGGTTTAAAAAGGGAGGTTTATGATAGTCAAATGGCAATGCACGGTATGTGGCTACATATATGATCCGGAATTTGGCGATCCCGATAATGGCATTCAGGCTGGCACGTCTTTTGAGGATTTACCGGATGAATGGGTATGCCCTGAGTGTGGCGCAGAGAAGGACCAGTTTGAGCCCTATACCGAAGAAGAAGAATAGGGAATAATCGATTCCCAACGGCAAAATACCCGAGGTAAGTAGCAGCCTGCGATTCTAAACCACAGCAATATTTTGAGCGTCACAATGAGTGCAACTTAATAAAAGATGACATTTTACTCAAGGCGTTTATCTTAAGCACTATCATTATGCAGCGTGAAAACATTAGTACGTTCCTGGAGGCATGAATGAAGGTGATTATCGCTCTTCTTGCAGTTATGGTAGTTGTCTCGCAAAGTCAGGAAAGCGAAACGCGGGACCCAGGGGAGATAATAGAAACGATAAGGATCTACCGGCTCACCAGCGAGCTTGATCTGACTACTGAACAGGCAGTCAAATTTTTTGCCAAGTTGAACGAATTCCAGAAGATCGAGAGTGAATTCCAAAACAG
>JBFEPB010000225.1:0-3549 GCA_041550295.1 bacterium
CCCCTTGGATTTTTATCGGATCGTATCACCTGATTACTAGCACCTTCTCCGTTGTAGTGTAGTTTCCTGCAGTGAGTTTCAGGAAGTAGACACCGCTGGGGAGCTTAATGGAGTGCTCAAAATCATGCGTGCCTGCAGGTAAGCATGAATCGAGAATAATGTGGACTATCCTTCCACTAACATCTATGATTTTAGCCTGAACTTCGGTTGTCGAGTGTAGTGTAATTCTAAAGCATATTCTGTCCTTTGTAATGGAATTGCTGAAATCGACTGTTGTTCTTTGCACTAAGGGCTTGCTACCTTCCTCAATCCGGACCGACGTCTCAACATCACCAGTGATTGCGTAGGCAAAAGGCTGTGGGCCGAATGGAATGTTTTGTCCGCTGACCGTCAAATACCACGTGCCTGGTTCTGGGTCATTTACCCTAACACACTCTTCGACATTTCGGTCATCCCAATCAATGGGGTTAGAAATCGAGTAGCCACCACTGTATTGATTGCCTCGATAGAAAGTACCGCCGGGCGCAGTGAGCTCAAGATTGAGATCATTCACCAGGCTAAGACTCGCATATGGAGCAGCCGCCGTATCAGACCACGCCAGGCACATACGCAAAGGGATGTTTGAGTTGACGACAAAAGAATCGATGATCGACTGACCAGTATTGATGCCGATCGTATCATCGAGGATGAGCAGTTTTCTGGTATCACCATTGAAGTACAGCACACTGTCGACGTCGATTCTACCCCAGCCAATGTTCGAATCAGGTACGACGTATGAACCGATATTCGGATCGCACGATACTATCGCCATGGCTCTCAATAAGGCAGCACTCTGGTATTCTATGGAGTCGGCAGGATTCTCTGTACCCGAGGGATAAAACCCCGCCATAAGATACTGCCGGATCAATCCAATACTGCCGTTAGCCGCTGCAACCGCGAAGCTGGTACCGCTTCCAGGGCGGTAGCCGTTAGTAGTCAAACCATCCGCAGAGATAACACTGCTCCCGGGGGCCATTAAATTGGGCTTGACTCTATGATCCTGAGTTGGACCTCGGCTCGAGCTCCACCAGATTGTGTTTGCCCATATGCCGTTTCCGGTTGCGCCCACGCCAATGGTGTTCTTGGCAATAGCTGGAGTTTTGATTCCCCATGTTACACCACTATTCCCCGCGGCATAGAGAGTAAGGAAGTCGCGGTGTGCCCATACATAAGCATCATTCGCCGCATCTTGAAGTTTGTACGTGCCGGTTGTATTAGAATAAGCCCAACTACCTGAGTGCTGCAGGATGTTATATTCCAACCCGTGTCCTGGATAAATTGAATCATAGAGTGTTGTAAGATTAACCGGAAGGTACCAGTTGTTATATTCATCTGCAACGTCAACGAAATAGATTCTGGCTTCTTTTGCCATACCGTCATAGCCGCTCGTGCCGAGCAGTGTATCATTGCCAGCTACCATACAGTTTACGAAGGTGCCGTGATAAACCTCTCCGGAAAAGGTAGCACCACTCAAAACCTTGTAAGCCACGATCTTCCGGTGGTCGGCATAAACACCTGGACCACTGATGAGACAACTGGGGTCGTAAAACATGTCATGATCAGTTCTAATGCCGCTGTCACTTGTACTCAACACCATACCCTGGCCCTTAAGTCCTTCATTCCAGACCCTTCTTCCGATAGAGTCTGGTGGGATGCTTGATTGATGCCCGGTTTGCGTAACCCATTGAACGTTTTCGTTGCAGATTACAGGTTCGGACCATTGCTGGATCCATTGCACGCCTGGAATGGCTGCAATATCGTTCACGCACTCGAGGTCTGTAGCAACGTCTATCGTTTTACATAACCGATGGTCAACAATCTCGATTATTTCACAACCCAAAGCTGTAATCTGATTTGCGGCTTCATTCACTTCCTCATCAGGAAACAACTGAACGGTCAAACGTTCCTTTCCAGTAGCACTGATCAGCTCACTCTCAATCTTATAAGCCGGCTGGAATATGCCTGTCCATCTGACAAACGGCATAGCGCGCACATACGCCAACTGTTCCTGGTCGGCGTGTAAAATAAGGGTGTATTTTGGAACATATCCCAGAACGTGCACACCACCAAGTTTCAATTCATCAATCCAATGCTGGTATATCGGCCCGGTTAACTGCACCAAAAAATATCCAGAATCTTGGTACTCAACGTGCAAACCATTGGGCAACTCAGGTTCGCCATGGCGTGTATCAAAGCAAATACCGTTTGAGAACGAGATGATCGTAGGGTTTGCATCGGCAAATATGGGGCAGGGGCTAGTCAAGCCATGCTGGTGGATGTCTGCTGTGCTCAGGCACACGGCAATAAGTAATAACAACAGACTCATTTAATCCCCCTCTGTTTTGCACTAGACATTTATCTCACGAGTGAAACTTTTGTGGTCGTGCTCGACCCCGCAGCGGTGAATCGGACGAAATATACTCCGCTGGACACTTGTCTGCCTGCATCATCATCCCCGTACCACGGGATCATTGATTCTTGATTGCGGGTGATTGATTCTGGGAAAAAAGATTTGACCAAACGGCCTGCGGCGTCATAAATCTTTATATTGTAGCTCTCTACCGGGTATCGAGAATCAAGTATCGAATAACCTATTCTGGTGAAATGTCGGAACGGATTTGGGTTAACCTGTAGGGATAAACATATGGGTGTTGTAGCGGGAAATTCTTCAATGCTAGGACCTATGAGCCAGGGATCAAAATCTACGTAGTCGCTAACAGCAACGCCCTGACCGCTTGGATTTGCCGTTGGGTGATATGGACCACTGGTATGTCCCCACCAGTTTGAATCCGCATCAATGATAACGATTGAGTAATCATTGAACACACCATAATCAATGGTGTCAATGATGTCGTTGCAGTGAATGATAGGAGCGGCACCGCTCTGACAGGATATTTCATCCCCACCATTATACACGATGGCATTGTAAGAAATATCCGGCGAACTGCTAGAACCTCCACATTGAATACCCCCACCAATAAATGCTTGGTTCCTTTCGATTTGATTGTGCAGAATCACCGGTGATGAGTAGTCAGCGGCACGGATACCGCCGCCCAAGGTGCCTGCAACATTATTTGTGATAGTATTGTCAGCAATGAGTGGTGAGCAGAGAGTATAGCACTGAATACCTGCGCCAGAACTTCCCGTGTTGTTGCCGGTAATTGTGTTGCCCGTGATAGTCGGTGCACTGTTCTCGTAGAGGTCAATCCCCCCACCAGATCCTGCCGCGCTATTCGCACTGATTGTATTGTTTATAATCAATGGAGAAGAATTCAACACACAATCTATACCCCCGCCAAAAATTGCTGTATTGCTGGTGATGGCATTATTGGCGATGGTCGGTGATGAGCTGTTGATGCAGAGAATCCCGCCGCCTAGGCGTCCAGACATAGGATCCACAGTGCCTGTTCCGTTCGTGATCGTAAACCCCTGCAGTACTGAGTTTGTGTCCTCGCCATTGATGAAGAGGACCACGCTGCCGGTGTCAGGATGCGCGGGACTGCTTCCGTC
>JBFEPB010000226.1:0-3534 GCA_041550295.1 bacterium
AACGTTCCTTGTATTGGAAACTGACACCGGTAGAGAATCTGAGGTACTTTGCCGCTCTTTATGGCGTTTCCCGAAAGAACACGAAAGATAGGATCGATTATTTGCTTGACCTAATGGGGTTGGTGGACAAATCAGGCGTCAGGGTGGAGAAGCTTTCCTCAGGAATGAAGCAGAAACTCTCCTTAGCCCGGGTGTTGGTGCACGATCCTCCGATCCTGCTCGTGGACGAACCCACCCTTGGACTCGATCCGTATTTTGCGCGTTTCATCCGCGATTTTGTAAAGAACGATTTGAATAAGAAGTTGAACAAGACGATATTACTCACAACGCACTATATGGATGAAGCCGATGAACTCTGCGAGCGCATCGCTTTCATGAACCGTGGCAGGATCGAGGCACTTGATGTTCCGCACCGTTTGAAACAGAGCATGCCCCAAAAACAAGTACTGGAGATAAAATGTCAGGGTGTGATCGATAAAGAATCAATCAGCGGCATCAAAGAAGTAATCGGCATCAACATCTCACACGGAGATGGATTCACGTACGTGAGGGTGAATACAGATGATCCAGAGAGTATTCTGAGTAGCGTGATCGAATCGGTCAGACAGCAAGCACAGATTTATTCTGTGCGCGTGACCGTGCCGACGCTCGAGGATGTCTTTGTGCATCTCACCGGCGCGAGTCTTAAGGACGGATGAAGTTACTGGCGTGAAGGTGACATGAGAGAATCAGTATGTGGGTCATAGTTGAAGAGGTCAGAAAAAGCATAAGGATACTGCTTGCCTACCCTGCCGAGGTCATTTTCTGGGTGTTCTCGCCTCTCTTGTGGGTAATACCGCTGGTGTTCCAGGGTAAAGCACTTGTTGGTGCTTTCAGCAGTACTGAATTCGGTAGGCTTGCCGGTACTGAAGAGTTCATACCGTATGTCTTGATCGGTGCAATAGTCAGCACCTATATGTTCTCTGCGGTCTGGAGCATGGGGAATTCATTCCGCGACGAAACATACTATGGTACGCTCGAGCACATCCTTTCCTCGCCGGTACGACCGGTTTACATTCTGCTTGGGAAGGGTCTTTACAATTCGATGCTCTCCACGTCTTTTGTCGTGGTGCAATTACTGATATGCGTATTTGTGTTCGGCCTGGAGATCACACTGATAAAAATATTCCCGATATTCATGTTTCTGTTGTTATTGATCGTTGGTCTTTATGGCATCGGTTTTATGGCTGCGGCACTTACGCTCTTGGTAAAAGAGGCTCACGGCATGCTACATATGTTCGAATACATCCTCTTTTTGTTCTCTCCGATACGATATCCAGTTGAGGTGAACCCGATCACAAAGGCGATTAGTGTTTTCATACCTCTTACATATGCGCTAATTGCTCTCCGTGGTTTGTTGTTGAATATCCAATTCAATTTTCTAAAGAACAGCATCATCCTGTTGGGGATCGATTGCGTGCTCATACCACTTGGCCTGATCGTTTTCCATAATGTCGAGAAGCGGACAAAAAAGAGGGGAACACTATCCGACTATTGAAATAGATCCATGAGAGAAAAGGAGCGAGGGTTCATGAGTACGATTTTGCATTATCTCCGGGCAATAAATGCGGAGAATATCAAGGAGTGGAAGATCGAATTGACCTACCGGCCCGATTTCATACGGCAATTCCTCGAGCCATTCGTTTACCTCTTTCCTTATTTCTTGTATGGTTTTGCACTGCTCGGCGGCCGTTATTCAGAGAATCTCAGGAGTATGACCGGGATCGGGGACATGGTAGCATACACTTTCATTGGCTATCTTTTTATCGGCTTTTTGAACACCGCCTGTTGGGCCATGGGTTTTTCGCTCCGCAAGGAACAATGGTATGGCACCCTGGAAACGATATTCGTGGCTCCGGTTCCGCGGTGGGTATACGTTGCCGGAATGGCCCTGCACTCGACTTGCCATCAGGGCTTGATAATGTTGATCCAGGCAGTAGCGATCACCACGTTCTTTGCCATTGTCCTGCAAATGAGTGGTATCTTTGTTGCTTTGGCTGTAGTTCTGCTAATGCTGCTTGGCCTGTACGGGTTGGGCATCGTCGTCGCCGGTTTGACCATTGCGCTCAAGCAGTGGTGGGTTGTCTCCGAAGCATTGTCAACGTTGATAGTAGTGGTTACACCGATCGCCTATCCGCTTGCCGTATTGCCGTTTGTCTTGCGCAGAATATCAATGTTCCTGCCGACCACATACGGTATCATCGGGGTACGGCATTTTCTGCTGGGCGAGGAACTGACCATTGATTTGCCCACCATCTTCTTGCGTCTCTCGTTGATACTTGTAGTGTGGCTTACGTTCGGCATGCTAGTATTTCTGGTCATGGACCGGTACGGCCGTAAGAAAGGATCACTCTCAATATATTAGGGGAGGAAGTCATGAACACAATTATCACTGTTGAATTTGTTATCTATCTGGCTTTGATCATGGGGGTCGGATTCTATTTTGCCAGAAAGAAGATGACCCAGGCTGATTTTCACCTGGGTGGCAAGAAGATCCCAGGTTGGGCCCTTGCTTTGTCCGAACGGGCGACCGGAGAATCTGCTTGGTGTTTGCTCGGATTGACCGGCTTTGCGTTTGCCGCAGGTTTTTCTTCGGTGTGGATAGCAGTTGGCTGTGTTGCCGGGATCACTGTTTCCTGGTTGTGGTTGGCAAAGGAGTTTCGCCGGGAACGTGACAAATATGACACGTTGACGCTACCTGATTACCTGGCCACCAAGTATGCAAGCAGGGGGATGTTTATCAGATGGTTTTCCAGCCTTATCATAATCTTCTTCTTCATCCTGTATGTGGCGGCTCAGTTCAGCGGCGGTGGTAAGACGCTGAATATTACCTTTGGTATCCCGGTCACCTGGGGTATCATCATTTCGGCAGTTATCGTCATCCTCTACGCGATGGCCGGCGGTTTCTTCTCAGTTGTCTGGACCGATGTGATTCAGGCAATACTAATGATAATTACCCTGGTAGTAACACCGATAATCGCGCTCATCGTTATTGCACGTAGTCATATTTCAATTGGCAGTGCTCTTGCACTCGCCGGCGGTGGACTGGATTCATGGACTGGTGGCGCGGTTGGTTTTGCCGCGGGAACTTTGATATTCAACAATTTTTCCTGGTTCTTCGGGTACATGGGTGGACAACCACAATTGGACGCTCGCTGGATGGCGATGAGGACTGACCGTGACGTGAAGATAGGCGCGGCAATCGCGATCAGCTGGACCGTGCTTGCCTATGCCGGTGCGATCACGCTGGGCATAGCGGCGATTGCGCTGTTTGGTACGAGTGCCGTCTCTGATCCAGAGCAAATATTGCCCTTCGTGCTGCTGAGATTGATGCCTCCGTGGCTTGCGGGTATCTTGCTCGCTGGTGCCGTTGCGGCCATGATGTCCACGGCCGATTCGCAGTTGTTGATCGCGACCTCTTCAATCAGTGAGGATATCGTACATAAGGCATTGCATAAGAATTTTGATGACCGTAAGCTCGTATTGATATCACGC
>JBFEPB010000227.1:0-3499 GCA_041550295.1 bacterium
CACAAAACGTGACCCGTGAAGACCTCGTCGTGCCGAAGAAACAAATCCCGCAACTCATCGGCAGATTGAAGAGCTGTGCAAAAAAGTATGGAGCCACGGCTTATGCATTTGGCCACCTCGGAGACGGAAACATACATACCGACGTCAGCATCGCAAAACCAAACCAAATGACAGCGGCTGACATCGATAAGATGCGCCGTGAGATGTACGAAATAACGATCTCGCTCGGCGGAACGATTACTGCAGAGCACGGCGTCGGTCTGTCGAAGATACCCTATCTCAGAATTGCACTCGATGAAACGCAGATAGACTTGATGAAAAGAATCAAGAAGGTCTTTGACCCAAAGAATATATTGAACCCGGGGAAAATATTTCCCGAGCAGTAGGCTCGGATGATTACGGAGATAAAGAACATGATTACAGAGAAGGTAAAAGGAGAACAATGAATGTTTTGAATTTGGATAAACTGTCAGGACAGGATTCGATGCTCATATTTCATGCACTTGCAAGAATTGGTTATGAGGGGCTGATCATTGTTTCGCCTGCCCAACCACTCGTGAGTGTCGGGTATTTTCAGGACACGAACAAAGAAGTTGACCTGGACTACTGCAAAAATGCTGCTATTCCTGTCATGCGGAGAGAAGTCGGTGGCGGTGCCACGTATCTCGATGGCAATCAGATATTCTACCAAATTATCTGGAATTCCAAGAATCCTAAGTTCCCAAGGAATATCAAGGAAATCTTCAGTTACCTATCAGAACCTGCCTGTGAGACCTACCGGAAGTTCGGAATAAACGCTACATTTCGTCCAGAAAACGACATCGTAACCGATAAAGGCAAGAAGATCGCGGGTGAAGGCGGAGGCGATATTGGAGATTCAATGGTCTTTGTAGGCGGCATATTGATGGATTTTGACTACGAAACAATGAGCCGTGTACTCAAGGTACCTGATGAGAAATTCCGTGACAAGATCTACAAAAGCATGGAAGAGAATCTAACAACGATGAAACGTGAGCTTGGAGTCATTCCACCGAAACACGAGATCAGACAAGTTCTCATAGAAAGTTTTGAGAAGATTCTCGGAGGATTGGAGCCTGCTGAACTCGATGATAGGACAATCGCCAAAATCAGAGAGATCGAAAAATGGTTTACGGCAGATTCCTTCCTGCATAAGAAAACCCCTCGCATACCCCACGGCGTTAAAATAAAAGAAGGCATCGAAATTCTCTACGGTCTTTACAAAGCAAGAGGTGGCCTCATTAGAAGCGCCGAGGAGATCGAGGACAAGCGAACGATCAAAGATATAATCGTCTCCGGTGACTTCAACCTCTTTCCCAGAGAAGCTTTGAATGACGTTGAAAATGCACTGAAAAATAGGGACTTCGATGAGGAAACAATCAAGCGAGAAGTATCGCAAACCTACGAGAAAAAGAAGATCGAATCACCAGGAGTAGGACCAGAGGATATCGCCAAAACCATTGCCGAGGCCAAGTGAACCTGGATGATCAATGCGTAGTCGTGAGCTCTCACATTGAGTGCGGCTGCGAGGTCAGGATTGACAGAACCGCATATATGCATATAATTACCACTGAATTACTTGAATGAGTTGGGATCAAAAGAGCAATCCAGGTTTTAACGACATAATAGGCTCATAGAAATTCCCTCATTCTTATCAACTAATAAAATAGTCTCATGGAGTGACGCAACAGGAGATAATTTAATTATGATAGACTTGAGAAAAAGTGACCCGCAATTCAAGTGGGAAATTGCCAAGAAAGAAGGTGGCGAAGGTTTGCTCAAGTGCTTTGGATGCAGTGATTGCGCTGCTAGTTGTCCGGTACGGTACTTTGACGAACGCTATAACCCACGCAAGATAATCAGATTCACTCTCTTGGGCATGAAAGACATTGTCTTGAAATCACCCTTCCTCTGGTTCTGCGCTCATTGTCATGCATGTACCGAAAGGTGCCCGCAAGGCATCAGAGTCGCAGAGCTCATCAATGCCATAAAAAACTACGCAGTCGAACAGGGTTACTGCCCAGATGGTTATAAGATGCAGCTTGACCTATTGATGAAAATGGGGCGACTCTACGAAGTGGAAGACTTCGATCTGAAAAAACGACAAAGGATTGGGTTACCACCGATTGACAAGACAATACCAGAAGTTGCCAAGATACTAGAAGCGACAGATATCCTTAAGGCCATGAAAAGATGAACAAGTATGCCATATTCCTAGGTTGCACGGTTCCTGTTCGTGCACAGCACTATGAACTCAGTGCTCGTAATGTTGCCAAGGTACTCGGCATCGACCTTGTCGAAATTTCCGGTGCCTCATGCTGCGGTTTTCCATTGAAAGCGGTGGATGCCGAGACCGCGCTGCTCGTTGCTGCACGCAATATCTCCCTGGCCAGTCGGCTGAACCTCGATGTCGTCACGCTGTGCAATTCTTGCACTGCAATGCTCTCCGATGCACAGGACCAACTGAAAAATGAGGAATTTCGCCACAAATTCAAACAGGTCGGTTTGTCATATCCCCACGAAGTAAAAGTCAGTCATTTCGTCCGCATGCTATACGAAGACATAGGTATCGATAAGATCGGCGAGGCAATCAAGAAACCATTGAACGAACTGAAAATAATGCCCCATTATGGATGTCACTACATGCGGCCTTCTCACTTATACGGCTTTGACAACGTAGAAATACCTCACACGCTGGACGACCTGGTAAGTGTAACAGGTGCTGAATCTCTGAATTACGCCGACAAGAAAATGTGTTGCGGCGGCTCAGTACTCGGAATCGACGAAGAATTGGCCATAAAGATGGCAAACCATAAGCTCAGCATTGCAAAGGAAAATGGTGTCGACGCAATCGTATCGATATGCCCTTTTTGTACGGTGATGTATGAAGATAATCAACGCAAGGCCGAAGCGCAGTTCGAAAGACACTATGGTATTCCTGTGCTATACTACCCGCAACTTCTTGGTTTGAGTTTGGGGCTCGATGCTAACGCGGTAGGTTTGAAATTCAATAGAATAAAATCCGATAATATGATGGAAAAACTGGCACGGTGATAAAATGAACAATAAAATCAGAGTTTTGATATGCAATTGCCACAACTCGATCAAATTACCGAAATTGGAATTTGGACCAGATGTACATGTCGAGCAACACGACAATTTGTGTAATGTGAGACCGAAGATCGCTGCTGAAGAGAAGATCGTGGTCGCAGGTTGTAGCCCGAATCTTCTCGAAGGTATATACCCAGACATAAATGCAGAGTTTGTGAACATAGTCGAACACGTCGCACTGATCGGACATCCGGTAGAGAAGGCGAACACCATGATCGCAGCGGCAATCGAGAAGATAAAGCATACCGAGCCGATCAAGAAAAAGACTTTCGAGATCAAACACAAAAAAGCTCTCGTCGTAGGCGCCGGGATAGCCGGCATTGAAGTTGCACTCCAATTAAGTAAGAATGGTATGGATGTTACTCTGATC
>JBFEPB010000228.1:0-3483 GCA_041550295.1 bacterium
CCAGAGGGGCATGCTGCAGGATATGATGGATGAAGACAGAAATGTTCTGAGCATGATCATTTATGTTTTCAAAATGACCTTTATGATCGAATTTGCCGGTGCCGTCTTTCTCTTCTTACGCTGGGTTTTCATATTTAAAGACCCTCTTCAATCGATATACATCAGCATATTTCACTCTGTCTCTGCTTTCTGCAATGCGGGATTTTCTCTGTTCTCCGATTCCCTGGAGGGATATGTCGCTGACCCGTTGGTCAACATCATAATCATGGGATTAATCATCTGCGGCGGCATCGGCTTCATCGTGGTATACGAGGTAACACAAAGGATCAACAAACCGCGCCGTTTTCTATCCACCCACTCGAGATTGGTACTGTCGACGTCGGCATTGCTCGTAATCGCAGGATTCATAGCCTTCTTCTTCATCGAATTCGACGGCGCATTCCTGCGCTATCCGGTTACCGCCAAGATCTGGGGTGCACTTTTTCAGTCGGTAACACCACGAACTGCTGGTTTCAACACCATACCGATCGCTTCGCTGTCTGCAATATCGCTTACTATAATGATGATCCTGATGTTCATCGGGGCATCGCCTGGTTCAACCGGCGGAGGAATCAAGACAACTACCTTTGCCATATTACTCTTGTCATTGAAGAACATACTGCAGGGCAAGGCCGATATTGAAGTTTTCAAGCGAACGATTCCAAGCACAGTCGTCTATAAGGCACTTGCTATCGTTGTGGGTACTCTCTTGCTTCTCACATCAGTCTTTTTGCTTTTGCTCGCATTCGAAAATAAGCCTTTTCTGCCACTGCTTTTCGAGGCAATAAGTGCCTTTGGAACGGTTGGATTGTCGATGGGGATTACACCGGATTTGACAATAATCGGTAAAGTGCTTATAATCATATTGATGTACGGCGGCAGATTAGGACCTCTTACCCTCGGCTTTGCTCTGACGCGCGTGTTGAGGAAAGAGAAGATCGAATACCCTGAAGCAAAGGTCATGATAGGTTAAAGGAGGAAATATGGCACAATTCGCCGTTATCGGCTTAGGTGCTTTTGGCAGAAAGGTCGCAGTGACCCTCGCAGAGAAAGGCGCGGATGTGATAGCTATCGATAAGAACCGGGACAGTGTTGAAAGCATCAAAGAACAGGTATCCGCGGCGATAGTGCTCGATTCGACTGATGAAGATGCGATGAAGGCTGCCGAAATCCAGGATGTCGATGCGGCTGTCGTCGCACTCGGAGATAATCAAGAAGAAGCAATACTGATCACTGCGATTCTGAAAAAGTTGGGTATATCCAGAATCTATGCTCGCGCTATCAATAAATTATATGCGCATGTATTGAAAACAGTCGGCGCCGATAGGGTCATCGTAATTGAGGAACAGATGGGTGAAGACTTGGCAAAAAGACTGCTGTCACCCGAGATCTATCAGCATGTCGTTCTTACTACTGGCCATAGTCTTGTTGAAATTGAAGCCAGACCCGATTTTGTCGGCAAAAGTCTCAGGGAATTGGACTTCCGGAGGAACTATGGGCTCAACATAATCGCCATACAGCGAAAGGTGCCCAAGGTAAATGACGATGGGAAAATAACTCAAACGGTTGAAGTAAACGACGTTCCGGGCCCGGACGACAGGATCGAGAAAGGTGATATTCTGGTTGTGGTAGGCGCAGATGAGAACCTTGAACGGATGAGTATCTCAGATAAGGAGAAGAAATAATTGCTTTCGAGTAAAGGCAAGATCAGGCTCGTTCTGGTTATCGCGGTTTCTCTCTCTCTCGGAACTGCGCTCGTATCACTCTTGTACATGAGTGCCATGATCTCACGCATCAACCAGATCACCTTAAGGGATGCCAAACTCGTTGACCTTGGACGTGATATTTCTATCAAGATACTCGATGCCCGTAAAGAAGAAAAGAACTTCATAATCTATCTTGATTCGGTGTACATAGGACAAGCCTTTAATCTGATATCACAGATCCGCTCCAATGTCGAAGAAGCAAGAAGAATCGCGCCGGAGCACGCGGCTAAACTTGATTCCATCGATCTCTTCCTTTCGAACTACAGGAGCGACATAGCAGTGCTTTCAACAACGTTCCGGGAAGACCCGCGTGCCCTGTCCATGTTACAGAGGCAATTGGTCGACTATGAAGAGCAATTGAAGAAAACAGTGAGTCGCAGCAGGTCTAAAGCCGATTCTCTTCCTGCCTGGCTTACCGATCTGAACGTATTGATGATCGCCGCAACCACAAAACTCTCAACCGAGAAGGCACGTTTGCTCACCGACCTAAGGGAGACGAGCACGGCAATCCTCAATCTCTCCGGACAGATAGTAGCTCAGGCGCAGACAGATCTTGCCAAACACACCGAGGAAGGAGTCCGCTACGGATTAAAGGCACAACGAAACACCCTGACGATTTTCATTATTACGTTGCTGCTCTTGGCATATCTGATAACATATTTCCCAAGATACGTTCTGCTTCCTTTTCAAAGGATAACAAGAACACTGAAAGCAATAAGTAGAGGTGATACTGATCTCAAGATCGCAGAGATTGAGCAAGGGGGTGAATTCAGCGAACTATACGACGCATTCCAGAATGCCATTTCCAATCTTAAGTTATATAATGATCTCAAAACGGAAAGGATACTTGAACTAGAGAAACAATTCCGCAGTACTCTCGATGAGGTTAAAGAGGCGTGTCTGGTTTTATCTTACGATCTGAGGGTGGTTCATGTGAACGACGCTGCAGTGAATCTTCTCGGTCTGAAAGATGAAATAATCGGGAAGAACCTTACCGAAATACCGTCGTTGTGGAACGTGCTAGAAACGCCACTGGAATCCGCCGAAAATCAACGGCGTATTGAAATAACGGCCAGGTTACGTAGATCAGATATCCGCAGGCGGAACATAACCGTTGTCTCGTTCCGTAACAAGGCAAATGAAATCACCTTGAGGTTGGTCATAATCAAATAGACATCTGTAAATATCGCATTCGGGCAATTGATTCAGAACTTCCTACATCTTCTTTGCTTCAGCAAGAAGCAGTGAAAATACCGCTTCGTACACACTTTGGTCGCCCTTGGTGAATAACACGAATCTTATTAGTTGTATATGGCGAAGACCTGATAGTGCTTCGAGCACGGTTCTGAGTGCTACGTCAGCAGCTTCTTCGAATGGATAGCCAAATGCACCGGCCGAGATCGCCGGAAATGCTATTGATACGGCTTTTTTCTGTTCGGCGGCTTTGAGCGCATTTCTATAGCAGTTCGCGAGCAGCACTGATGCCGGTTCGTCTATGTCATAGACAGGTCCAAGGCAATGGATGATATGTTTATTTGGCAGTCTGTAGGCTCGGGTGATAACCGCCTCCCCGGGTTTTATCGGTGCAAGACGACTGCATTCGAGACCGAGTTCGGGACCGGCAGCGGCGTGGATCGCGCCGGCTACGCCACCTCCGCTCTGTAGTCTGGCGTTTGCC
>JBFEPB010000229.1:0-3469 GCA_041550295.1 bacterium
ACAATCTGGAGGGGTACAATAGAATTGAACATTGCCCAGAACTCACCTCTGTTCGATATCAATCTTTACGACGTTACGGGCAGAATGATAAAAAAAATATCCCGCAATGAGATCAAAGATGCAACCAGTCTGAGGCTGCACAGCACTGATTTCCCAAGAGGTATTATTTTCGTGCACGCGTCGGGTCATAATATAAGCACGGTATTCAAGGTGATCAATCTGGGACAGCACTGAGTTACATCATATTACAGCAGGCTCAGTAATAGATTACACAAGGTTGACAATTCCTGTGAGTACTATGTAAGCGTCTCGATTATACTACGATGTGTCTATAGAATACAAGAGAGGAGTCACCCAATGAATACCCTTAAGAAAGTATGGACAAGAAGCCTCACGGCAAAGATCACCCTGCTCATCGTAACTTTCACCCTGGCAATATGTGCGCAACCCCAGCGAAGACCCCAAGACATCGAGGAGCTTTTCAGAAATTTCTTTATCGAATATGTCCAGTTAAGACCTGAAACAGGAACTTATGTCGGAATACCCTCCGAATGGGGCATCGCGGTGAGAAACGACGCACTCGATGACGAGTCAGAAAACGGCGTGCAGAAGCTCTATGATCTGTACAGGAAATACCGCGGTTGGCTCACAGAGTATGACCAGGATAGCCTCTCCCATTCGCAGCGCATCGCAGCTACCGTTCTTCAATGGTTTCTGGAAAATGAGCTTGCGGGTGAGCGATTCTATAACCATGCATATACCATAACCCCCTTGTATGGCCTTCACAGGACTTTCGTTAGCACCATGACCGATCACCATAAAATCTCAACCGTTGCCGATGCCCAGAACTATACAAAAAGGCTAGTAAAATTCGAAATTAAGGTAGCACAAGTAATCGAGCGCATGAAAAAACAGCAAGAAAGGCGTATCATACCACCCGCCTATGTCGTGGAAAATTACCTTCAGTCACTAAGCGAATTTGTTTCTGTACCTTGCGAACAAAATGTGCTCTATACTTCATTTGACTCACGCATAACAAAAATCGACGGCATCAGTAACGATATCAGAAGAAACATTCGCACCGAAGCTGTAAATGCGCTGAGAGACAATGTCTACCCTGCATACAAAAGAATGATCGAGCAGGTGACAATTATGCTAGGGAAGGCAGATCAAGATGCTGGTGTCTGGAAACTTCCAGATGGCGATGAATACTACGCATACTGTTTACGCAATCACACGACCACCGACATGTCTCCGGAACAGATACACAATCTTGGGCTCAAGGAGGTTGAGCGCATCGAGAACGAACTCAAGCAGCAATTCAAGATACTGGGGATAACGGATAATGGCGATTTCTCAGACCTGCTCGCGCAATACATGCAGATAGCAGGGAATAAAAGCGATGGGAGGTACTTCTTCCCGCCCACTGAAGAAGGCAAGATGCAAACGCTCCTTTCATACCAGGTAATCATCGACAGCATGAGGAGTCAACTGCCATTAATGTTTTCAGTAGTCCCTCAGGCAGCCGTAAACGCCGCCCGCGTGCCCGAATACAAGGAAAAGTTGATTGGTACCTATTACCAGCAGCCGAAACTAGATGGTTCAGAAGGCGGTATATTTTACGCAAACCTCTCCTACCAGCACGAGAAACCAAGCATGAAAGCCCTTACTTATCACGAGGCAATACCGGGTCACCACCTGCAGATGGCTCTCGAACAAGAACACTCAGAAGCACGACTTTTCAAGGCATTATTCTTCTTCACTGGTTACGTTGAAGGATGGGCACTTTATGCAGAGAAACTTGCGGGAGAATATGGTTTCTATGGCGACACCGAAAGCCTGATCGGCTACTTACGCTCCGAACTGTTTCGGGCCTTACGTCTTGTCATCGACACAGGGATTCACTACAAGAAGTGGACACGAGAAATGGCCTATGAGTATCTCCAATCTAACCTAGGATGGGCGTCATATTCGGAAATCGACCGCTATATTATCTGGCCGGGCCAGGCATGCGCATACAAGATCGGAGAACTAAAACTGCTTGAGTTACGGGCAAAGGTGAAAGAAATACTCCGTGACGAATTTGACATAAGGGAATTCCATGACATCGTACTGAAACACGGGTCAGTGCCACTTGCTGTGCTTGAAAGGCTTGTAGAGGAATATGTCAAATCCTGCGGTAGTTGATTGACAGTATTTCTAATCAGGTATTTTATGAGAGTAATGATTTACGGCGTAGCAGCATAGCACATTGTGTGGTTGTAGATCTTACCCCGTATTTCTATGCGTGAAATATTAAGAACCGCTTCATATGGGGTTCCATCACGCCGCAAAAGCCGGACATGGTAATCTGAGATGTGGCCTTTCTCCTTGAGTATCTTGGCCATCTTGTCCCGCTCCTCGGTGTTCTCGAATGTATCAGCGAGATTAACGTCCTTGAACTGAGCAAGGCTGTATCCGGTGATGTGCTGCATGGCCTTGTTCATGGTAACCACCATACCGTCAGAGTCTGAGATACCGATGCCGATCGGGCAATTCTCAAATATCTGCCGGTACCGCTCCTCGCTCTCTGCTAGTTGATCTTCCACGTACTTCTGCTCGGTGATGTCAATGAACGAACACAACACCTCATCCAATTCCCCGGTCTCAGGATCGAAAATTGGATCAGTGTTCACCAGTAACCAACGTCTTCCTTCTGATTCCTCTGCCGCTAAACCGACTCTCATATTGCTGAACGGCTGACGAGTGCGAATGGTTCTCAAGATGGGATTGTCTTCTTCTTTGATCGCATTACCGTCCTCGTCATGAAGGTTCTTGCATACGTCTGTGCTTTTTGCTCCGACTATTTCTGATTCAGTCATATCGAGCAATTCGCAGGCTCGATCATTAGCCATTGTGATTGTCCCCTCTTCGTCATGGACCATGACACCGACATTCGTCGAATCAAGCAGAGCACGGAAACGTGCCTCGCTCTCCACTAACGCATTCCTGTGCTTGACTTCATCCGTCACTTCTTTGATGATCAATCCCAAACTATTGCCAACCTTAAATACATGCGCCGAAACGTGTCTTTCACCGTATTGAGGAGGCAAAACTATATCATCGTAAAAACGCGGTCTCCCAGTTTCGAGTATTTCAACGTAATCTTCGTATCTCCCGGCTTCATAGGCTGCGCCTGATATGTCGAAATAATTCATGCGGAGCGCATCTTCCTTGTTGACACCGAACTTTTCCAGCAAGAACCGATTTACTGAAATGACGTTGAACTTTGAGTCCAACAACACAAACCCCTCGTTTGCTGAATCCATAAACTCACTCACCCGCTGGGCACGCTCTACGACGCGCAGCGGCGCCAGGGGGGGCACGTGCACAGCGCCGAGTGGAACAGCAGCGCTGTTGCCGCCGCCCACGTCGGCGGGGAAAGCTGGAGCGTGGAACTGCGCATTCCGGTGATCGAACTGGGACTGAC
>JBFEPB010000230.1:0-3468 GCA_041550295.1 bacterium
CCCTGGCAATGCATGCACTGGCATACCCGAGGTGCTCGCGCGTGTAGACCCGGCGCGGGACCGCTAACCTCACGCAGTCATCAAATACACCGGTACGAATACCTGATCCCATGTATATATTAGCAGCAAGGGCAAAGGCAAAGTGCCGATGGTTTTTCTTTGGGAGGATGACGACCGCATGACCGCCGACCGGTTCGAAGACCGCGACACCATTCTGTTTCAGCGATTGGGCAAGAAATCTGACATTGCCGATATGCGAGCGGAGGAACTGCTCATCAACTGCATCCTTCAAGCCATAGGTCATGGCGGCCATATCGCGCGCTGCCAGCCCACCAGACGTAGGAAATGACTCCTGACGGATGACTGCGTATCTCAGGCGGTCATATAATTCTCTATCCTTCACGCCGATGAAACCGCCGATGTTGACGAGCCCATCTTTCTTGCTACTCAGATATATCATATCGGCGAGTCCGAACATTTGCCGGCAGATGGTACGGATGCTTTTCTTTACTTCACCGCGATCCTTGATCAAGAAAGCATTGTCGGCAAATCTGCTTGCATCAAGGATCAGCGGAATACCGTGTTTCTTTGCGATGCGCTTGGTTTGAGCGATGTTGGCCATCGACACCGGCTGACCGCCCATAATATTATTGGTGATGGTCAGTATGACCAGTCTCGCGGCCCTGCGCCTGTTCATTGCCTTTGCAAGCGCACGCATGTCAATATTACCCGGAAAAACCTGTTCCTGAGACGGCAGGTCTACTGCATGGCATCCGAGCGCCAGGACATTCCCGCGCGTTGTCTCAAAGTGTGTATTGCTGACCACGGTATCGCCCGGCCTGAGCAGCAAGCTGAAAAGCATGCTCTCTGCGCCGCGTCCTTGGTGGACCGGTTGAATATACGGGAAACCAGTCAGAGCTCGTGCTGTCTCTATGAACTCGGCATGAGTTTTCTGGCCGGCAAAATCCTCCCTTGCGCGGAGCATTGCGGCCCATTGTTCAGAGGTCATCGCGCCGGTTCCAGAGTCCGAGACCAGGTCGATCGTGACATATTGTGCCGGTATGAGAAAGGGGTTATAGCCGGCAATTTCCAGGATTTTTCTTCTTTTCTTAGGACTGGTTACGGGAAGCGGTTCAACGACCTTTATCCGGTATGGCTCGTGCATTTATTCCACCTGTTTGAGCTTAAGCCGCAGTTCTCTGTTCCCGGGTTCTATTTCCAGTGCCTTTTCATATGCCTCACGTGCGGCCGCACTTCGGCCCAGTTCGCGGTAGACATCCCCAAGGTGCTCGAGGATTACGGCATCTTCGACGATTCCCCTTGCTCGCTCTAATTCTTTCAATGCCTCTTCAAATCTTCCCATTTTATAGAATACCCATCCCCTCGAATCGATGTAGTAGCCATTGTCGGCATCACTCGCAAGTGCTCTGTCGATTAATTCAAGAGCATATTCGAGGCTGTCGTCGCGCTCGGCATATGTATAGCCCACGTAGTTCAACGCCACTGCGTTCAGCGTGTCGATCTCGATTATCTTCTTGAACGTGCTGAAGGCTTCTGACTCCCGATCAATGGTCGAGGCGATGCTGGCGAGCGCCTGCAGCGCAGCAACATTTCTCGGGTTCTCCTTTAGTGCCTTTTTGTAGTAGAAATAGGCATCGACGTCACTTCCTCTTGTCTCCATGATCGCGCCCAGAAGATAGTAGATCTGTGTGAGATCGCCACCACGGTAAGCGGCTTCTCCAAACGCATATTCGGCCAGATCGTAATCCTCTTTTTCGATGGCGACAAACCCAAGGTATATCCAGAGTTCGACAAAGTCGGGGTTCATGCCGAGTGCGGACTCGATCTGCTCCAGCGATCTGTTGTAGTCACCCTGTTCGAGGTAAATGCGGGCAAGATAGAACGCAGAATAAGTGTCTGATGGATCATATCGCAGTACGATGAAGAATTCGTTGAGCGCGCGGATATACATTTCCATTTTGTAGTATGCGAAACCAAGGCTACGCCGGACATGGGTATTGCTCGACTCGAGCGTGAGGATCTCCTTGGCAGTAGCTATCACTTTATCGTATCTGTCCACCTCCGTGTATAAGTCAACAAGCCGCTGTGCGACATCGGAAATGAAGGTGTCGGCATTCACTTTTTCATAGTAGTGGATCGCAGAATCAGCAATGCCAAGCATATCAAAACCAGTTGCCATGCCGATACGTGTATTGATGTCGGTTGTATCGAGCGCATAGGCATTTCTGTAGTATTCTATGGCCGAGAGATGATCGTTGGCCTTGCTTGCCAGGTTGGCCAGCCGCAGAAAGATTTCACTGCTTTTGAGATCCTCCGGCATATCCCCGAGGATCGTCATTGCTTCCTGAATGTTCTTGCCTGCTTCGGACAGGGTCGAGATCGCAAGATACAATTCAACATTTCGTGGTGCGTATTTCAGAGCATCTTCGTAGTACTTGATTGCCGTGTTCAAGTCACGCTTGCCGACGTAACCGAGTGCTACCATCTGATAGATGCGCACATTCTCGGGGGCAAGATCAAGCGCCGCATCAGCGTATGTGATTCCCTCATCGAAGCGCCGCGCGAGATAAAGCGCACTGGCGAGCGACATGTTGATCTCTATTGATTTTGGCTCGAGCTCGTGCGCTTTCTTGTAGTATACGATCGCTTCTTCTATTTTCCCATCGAACTCCAGTTGACTCGCGATGCTATACAACTCATAAGCGCTCTGATCGTTGGAAAAAAGCAACAAAAGAGTTAGAATTCTGAATAAATGGATAGCAGCCATAGTTTATTCGGGCTCTTGATCGGATCATTAACGTACAAAAAATATTCCAGCGATATACCGAACCGCCGCGCCGATCTTACGTAGTATGTTTGTAGTCCAAGCAGGTGTCGGTGATAGAACGATGTATCGCCTTTTATGATCGTGAAGTTAGGCCGGAAATCAACGCCGAAATTTCCCGACGAATATATATTATACATCGCATCAAGAATCACATCATACCGGTAGTCGGCACCTGAATTGATGTCCCATCCGTGATATTGCCAGGTCGGATAGTAGCCAAAGTCAACCGACCAGAGGAATTTGTCCTTGGTCTTCAGGCGTGCCGCATAATGAAAGTCATCCGGGGATAAGCGAAGCCGGAAGCGGTTGAACACGGGCGTTCCCTCTACGTCGTAGTCAATGTCGTGTACACAATCATGCACAAAATAACCGGTAATTACAAGATCAGTAAAAAAATAGTCAAGCCCGGCTACAATGTAGTAATGAGTGTACCTTGGATCAATTGAAACGCCGCCGGTTTGTTTAGCCATGTCTAGATCATCGCGGTAGTATACGTAGGCTGACAGAGGGCCGTGTTTGAGAGTATTGAGATAGATCTCAAACGATGCATCAAAATTGAATCTTGAGGTGTCGCTGTTCAGATACCTTCCAAAGAATCCACGGCCGTGGAAATCCAGCGG
>JBFEPB010000231.1:0-3418 GCA_041550295.1 bacterium
AATTTCTTTGAATGCCATAAGATGCAGCTTGAATTAATTTTTCACCATTATCTTCATTCCAACCCTCATCTTCATCTTTGATATACCATTCTGATTTATCTTTAAAATGTGTATGAACGGATTATGCGAAGGAGATTGAAAATGAAGGAAAAGCAGGATGAATCTCACTCAGATGGCTCGAAAATTCGAGAGAAATGCTGCAGAGTAGAATCCGTGATCTCGATCGATGACCGCGGACAGATGGTCTTGCCCAAGGAGGTACGGGAAAACGCCGATATTCGCCCAGGCAACAAATTCGCCGTAATATCGTGGGAAAAGAATGGCCAGGTGCTCTGTATTTCTCTGATGCGTGTCGAGCAGCTCACTGATTCATTACGAAGTGTCTTCATTCCACTGATAGAGGAATTTGAGGGCAATACTGGAGAAAAAGGAGAGAAAAATGAAGGACAATGAGGTAAGGAAGGTAGTACGCAAGAGCTACGCCAAGACGGCGCAGCGCACATCATGTTGCGCTCCGCAGCCTGCTCAGCAGAGCAGTTGCTGCACCGACGCAAAGAGCAAAAGCATGGGATATGATGAGCAGGACCTTGGATCAGTGCCAGAGGGCGCCAACTTAGGTCTTGGTTGCGGTAATCCGGTTGCGATCGCCAGTCTGAAGCCGGGAGAGATAGTGCTCGATCTTGGCGCCGGTGCTGGCTTTGATTGCTTCCTGGCGGCAAAGAAGGTCGGTCCGAACGGCAAGGTAATCGGCGTGGATATGACGCCGGAGATGATCGACAAGGCAAGGGAAAATGCCGAGAAGGGTCATTTCTCCAATGCGGAGTTCAGACTCGGCGAAATCGAGCATCTTCCGGTGGCTGACAATACGGTCGACGTTATCATATCGAACTGTGTGATCAACCTGGCGCCGAACAAATTCGATGTGATGAAAGAAGCCTACCGTGTACTCAGACCCGGCGGTAGGATCGCTATATCCGATCTCGCGCTGCGCGGCGAATTACCAAAGAAGATAAGGGAGAATATGGCTGCCTATGTGAGTTGTGTTGCTGGTGCGATACATATCGACGATTATAAGAATGCTGTGCAAGCAGCTGGATTCAATAATGTTGAGTTCAAGGTAAATGAGGCGGCAAGTTGCAGTGAACCAGAGGAAGACAAGAAGGCGATGGAAGCGCTCAAACTGAATGCCGATGAATTCAAGACCCTGTCGGATGTTGTCGTCAGCGTTTACATTGAGGCCTACAAATGAAGCCAGTGAGAACTCGAGCAAGACAAAATCTTTTGTATAAAAAGGAGTAGAGTAACATGTTTAAGAACATCATCAAGAAAATGCCATGCACCGAGAGTTTCCTCAAATGGTTGCTCCCGCGTGGCATTGTTGTCGGCTTGGCGCTGATCGCATGTATCTTTTATGTCGGCTACGCGCCAAGGATTGAGACCGGGGTCGTTGAATATAAGATGGTGACCGGGTGCAACGAATGTTGTTCACATGTGTTAGTATTGAAGACGACTAACAAAGCGGTGGTAGTCGCCGACGATGTGGAAAATAATATAGTTGGCGACAGCGGTCTCTTTATTGTTGATAAGGAACTGGAGGATAGATTCTCCAGTTCCTACTCGGATGTCAGATACTGCATCTCGATCCGAACACCAGGATCAGAAAACACAACCTGCTTATCTGTGCCGCGCGAAGTCTTTAACAGCATCAGAATGAATTCAGTGGTCAAATTCGAGGTGCAGGGAGCACGTGCGAGCAGGATCAAGAAGATCAATGCTGAGATTGCAGATAACGGCGTACACAACCGTGAACCATATCCAGGGTATGGTACATGGCGCCATTTCATGAGTCAGTGAAGTGGTAACGCACGGATTATGAATGAAGGGAGGAATAGTGGTTTTTGCACTACTGATTCTATTAACCTCGGTAATGGCGAACGATGGTAAATCAATCGCCGTCAGGTTCACTGATAGTGCACCAAAGATCGACGGCGTCATAGAAGACTTGTGGCAGCAGGCAGATTCTGCATACGAATTTGTGCAATACACCCCATACGAGAGCACTCCACCGACCGAAAAAACCGTGGTTTATGTTCTGCAGGATGAGGCTAACATATATTTCGCTTTCAGGTGTTATACGGGGAATCGGAAACCTGTATCAAGTCCCCTGGGTGAAGAGGACGATATCACCGTGAAGATCGATCCCTTCGGCAGCAAAACGACCGGATACTACTTCTGGGTTTTCGCGAGCGACCAGATTTGGGATGGTTGGTTATTTGACGACGGCAGATCGAATGATGATTCGTGGGAAGGAGTTTGGTTTCGCGGCGTCAGGCTGTATGAGGACCGGTATGAGGTCGAAATCAAAGTGCCTTTCAAATCGATAAGATACAAAAATGGTCTAACTGAATGGGGAGTGCAATTCAAACGCAGAATTCCGTTCACCGGCGAAGCGGATTTCTGGACCGAGGTTCTACAGGCTGAGGGAGATTTGATTTCTAAATGGGGCAAGCTCACAGGAGTCAACCCCCGCGTGACCGGTTTTCATTTTGAACTCTATCCCGAAAGTTATCTACGCTACGACAAGAATTTCGTGAGTGATTCCAGTCATATCAAGCCAAGTATAAGTATGAACCTGAAGTGGGACGTGACCTCTCAAACAACGCTGAACGGGACGCTTTATCCTGATTTCGCACATATTGAATCTGATCCGTATACTCTTAATCTCGATCAGTATCCTGTTTACCTGCAGGAACGTAGGCCCTTCTTCCTTGAGGGCGCAGATATCTTCAGGATGTCTGATTATGGTTCGGGCGCTGGGTTCTTTCAACCGTTGAACATATTCTACTCAAGAAGGATCGGTAGATCCGTTGATGGTGACGCGGTGCCGATTATGGGTGGATTGAAGCTGACCAATAAAACTACGGACTGGAATGCAGGCGCTATGGTAGTGAGGACCGATGATTACGTGTCTGATGATTCAGTCATCGAACCGGATAAGTGGTTCGGCACACTGCGAGCAAAGCGGCGCGTGTTAAACAACTCAGACATCGGCGTACTGTTCAGCGGTTCATTTGTTGACAATGAAGAGTACAGCTACGCTGCAGGTATTGATGGCGTATACCGCTCCAATCGTAATCAGATCATCCTCCAGGGTGCGGGAAGCAATCAGAGTGGAAAATCAGGCTGGGCGGTTTCATCCGGGTATTTTGGCGACATCGGGATTTTCAGAACGATGGCAGCGGCTGAGGCAGTGCATGATTCTTTTGATGTTGGAGATATCGGATTCGTGCCCTGGGTGGGAAGGCAAAAGCTATCGTTGTATACGGGGCCGTTCACGCGGTATACAACGGGTATTGTCAGGACGCTTCATATTGCCGGTGGGATAAAGGCGGTCAGGGAAGCGGGACAGGATGACTGG